>JAZOCI010000150.1:0-15764 GCA_045596465.1 Bacteroidales bacterium
TTATTACTCACCGTCATCTTCGACCTTACAATCGCTATTGAAATCGGTTTGGTTATGGCTATCATCTTATTCTTGAAACGTGTCATGGAAAGCACAAGTATCTCAGTCATTCAAGATGAGATGGACGTTCACCACGATGGCGAGCAAGATGAGAAACTTATCATTCCTGCCAAGACAGAAGTCTATGAAATTGAAGGACCATTCTTCTTCGGTATCGCTAATAAATTCGAAGAATTATCGTATCGTCATTCAAACAATGTAATTCGTATCATCAGAATGCGTAAGGTAAGTTTCATCGATGCTACGGGTATTCACAACTTAGAGATTTTCATCAAGTCGGCACAAGACGAAGGTCATATCATAATATTATCTGGTGTTAATGAAAGCGTTCACGCTGCCATCAAGCAAGCTGGCATTGTTGCTATGGTTGGAGAAGAGAATGTATTAGATCACATCCATAAGGCGCTCGCCAGAGCTGAAGAAGTGTCGAAGACAATTGACAATTGACAGTTTATAATTAACAATTGAGGTTGGTATGAAAATTACCAACCTCTCTTTATATCTTATTCTTAATTGTAAATTGTCAACTGTAAATTGTAAATTGGTTTTACATCCACCATTTTCTGTGATTGAAGAAATATATCAGCGCCACACTTACTAAAAGCATCACGCCTATTATGATCCAGAACGCCACTTTTGTCGTTGTGATGAAAGGGAAGACGACGTTCATTCCAAAGAGTCCTGTGATAAAGGTAAGTGGAAGTATTATTGAAGACAACAAGGTGAGAATCTTCATGATTTCATTGGTCTTGTTAGTCTGCATCGAGTCGAATGTCATCGACAGACCTTCTATAAGATCTTCATGATCTTCGGTCATATCCCACACTTTCTGATAATAGTCGAGGATATTACCCCAGTAGTCTTCCATGAATTCAACATCACCGAAACCTCTGATCTGTCCAGATTCGAAGCTATGGAACATTCTCAACTGAGGCTTAAATATTGTATTTATCGTAATGATATTTTTTCTTGTGACGGATATTCTCTCGATGATTCTAACCTGTTTTGTTCCAAAGAGTTCTTTGTTGAGCATCTCTAATTCGAAACCTATTTTCTTCAAAAGATAGAGCGACTCTTTCATCAGTTTTTCTATGATACGATACAAGAGAATATCAGATGTGGCGAGTTCTTTCGTCAGCGCAGCATCATCGCGTTCGCTGTATTCATTAAAAAGCTGACTGACATGCCATGATTTACGTTCCAAAGTAATGATATAATCTTTCCCCCAGAAAAGCTTCACTTCTTTTGGAAAAACGAATTTATCTTGTCTGTCAAAATCAGGATATTGCAGGATAAGGAAATAATAGTCATCGTAGATGTCTATCTTAGGACGTTGGTTCACCGACCTACAGTCTTCAATATCTAAGGGGTGAAAATGAAATTTCTCTTTTAAAACAACGAAATCCTCTTCCGTCGGGTCAGTAATATGATGCCATTTCAGTTTGCCTACTGCTAATGTTTCTATCATGGAGTCCCCCTTTCTTTGATAATGAATACTATGTTATAAATCCTACATAAGAGTATTTGTGAAGAAATTTTGGCAAAGATAAAAAAAATTAGGAATTAGGAATTAGGAATTAGGAATATTTTTTTGAATGTACAATGTACAATGAGGATGCGTTATAAGGACGTAGCAAGCCATATCCTTACTTATTGTCTTATTATTTCCACTCTATCGTTTCGATAAGATGTCGGACGTCGTCGGTGATAAAGTCGATGACAGGAGCGAGAGAGTCGTTGTTTGTCCTTACGTTAAAATAAAGTGAGCCTCTCATAAAATGCTCGACGCTATCGGTGAGATAAAACTGCAATGGCGAAGCAACGCCTTCTCCTTCAAGAAAATAAACCAAGCCATAAACGTCTTTTTCCGGATTCAATATCACGCTGTCGCGGATTCCCATCGCATGCGAAATATGTTTCGACATCATCTGATAAGAATCTTCCAAATAACCTTCAAGATTTGAATCTACTATTTTGTAGCTGATATGGATAGTTCCTTTAAAATCAGGGAATTCCACATTGACCCATTCTGTTTCATGAGGTGAGTAATAATCGGGGGTTATCTCGGAATACACCGGATACTCGAAACTGTAATATTGCATAGTATCAAGCGTAACATATTCTTTCTCAGGCAAATCTATTCTAAAATATCCTCTTGGTTTCGGCTGGTAGTTTTTATTGTCGCAAGAAGATAACAAGAGAATAAACAGAGAACTGAAAAACAACAACTTAAAACTACGAATTTTGAATAATGACCGTAGGCCGTAGACTGTAGACTGTAGACTATTCTTACTCTTCATTTTCACGAACTACCTTTATTTTAATAATGTGTTTATTATCCGATTCCACTATCTCGAAAGAAAATTCTTTATAGGCACACTTGAATCCGGCTTCCGGAATTCTGCCTTCCATCTCTAAAATCATTCCCGCAAGAGTATCCGACTCGCCTTTCACCTCTTCAAAATAATCGTCGTTGATTTCAAAAACCTTACAGAAATCGACGATGCTTATCTGAGCCTTAAAAACGTAAGTGAAATTATCTATTTTCTTATAATATTCATTTTCAGGCTCTTTATCAAATTCATCGCTAATATCACCGACAATTTCTTCTACAATATCTTCAAGTGTCACAAGTCCAGAAGTGCCACCATATTCATCGACGACGATAGCGATATGAATTTTCTTTGTTCTAAAATCCTGAAACAAATCATTTATCTTTTTGTTTTCAGGAACGAAAAAGGCAGGACGCAGCAATTCCTGCCAAGCAAAATCCTTCTCTTCCACGTGAGGCAGAAGATCTTTCACATAAAGTATGCCTTTAACATCGTCCAAATCCTTGTCGCATACAGGAATCCTTGAAAAACCCTTATCCACGACTTGTTTCATAAGCTCTTCGAAATCAGTCTCTAAAGAAACCGAAAACATATTTACGCGCGGACACATAATATCGCTGACTTCTTTTTCTCCGAAAGTCGCGATACCTTTAAGCATATTTTTTTCTTCCGGAGAAGAGCCGTCTTCCGTTGCAATATCGACTGCCGTCGAGAGGTCGCTGAGAGAAATAGAATCCGTTTTTTTCACAGATTTTTTATCTATAAAAGATGTAGAAGACACGAAGACTTTACTTAAAGGCTTGAAAATCACGATAAGAGCTTTCAATACAGGAGCCATCATAACAGCTATCGACTTAGCTTTTTTCGATGCAAGAACCTTTGGAATCATCTCGCCAACGAGCAATATCAACGATGTCACGACAACGACATTCAAGATAAAAGCCGCGATTGGATTGACGGCGAGATTAAACATCATATTCATGATATAAGTTGAAAATATCGTGATAGAGATATTGACTAAGTTATTGGCTATAAGGATTGTAATAAGCAAAGTCTTAGGTTTTTGGCGTATTTCGAGAACCATCTGCTCTCTACGATTTTGAGAAGATTCCAACTCGTTGATGTCGTTCGGTTGCAATGAAAAATAAGCCGTCTCGCTTGAAGAAGCCATTGCAGAGCAGAGCAACAAAGCGATCATCAAAAACAAGCAAAAAACGACTTTAACCGATATGCCTATAAAAAAAGGTTCCGCCGTTGCAACATTCAGCAGACATATAAGAGGATCTATTGAAGCGATTTCCAAAATAAAACGTTTTAAATTACGGTTGCAAAGATAAAAAAAAAGTCAATAAGTAGACAAAGACAATATGCCTTATTAACTTATTGACTTATAGACTTAAAACGGAAGTCCGTCGTCTTCAAATTCCTGATTCGGCATTTCTGGAAGTGGCGGATTATTATAAACCTGTTGCTGATAGCTGACTTCAGCAGGCTGATAACTTGTTGCCGGTTGCTGATAGCTGACTGCCGGTTGCTGATAACTATTATAAGAGGTGTTTTGTTGTTCCGGGTTATTTTGAACGCGTTTTGTTCCAACACTCATCATCTTATCGACGACGACTTCAGTCACATAACGAGTTATATTTTGACTATCAACATATTGACGTGTTTTGAGACGACCTTCCACGTACATGAGATCGCCCTTGACGTAATTGCGTCTTTTTTCTGCGATGTCGAGAGCTAAATTACCCCAAGCCACGAGGTTATGCCAGTCGGTTTGTTCCGCCCACTCGCCATTTCTGTCGCGATAACGTTCAGTCGTCGCCATCGTCACCGACATTTTCTTACTTCCATTTTCAAACGATATAACCTCAGGATCTTTTCCGAGATGACCTATAAGCATTACTTTATTCAAACTTGCCATAATATTAATTGTTAAAAAACATTTACCAAAATTACATTAATTTTCGATGAATAAGTCATCAAATCAAAAATAATTTTAACAAATATACATTATTAAGAAAGTGAAAATTGAGAAAAAATTCTATTTGTCACATTTTTAATGCTTTTAGCAAAAAAAATCTATTTTTTTTGCCCGAATTATCAAAAAAAGTTCTTACCTTTGCGCTCTAAAATTTTAATTATTAACATTTAAAAAATAATAGAAATGACAAAAGCAGAAATCGTAGCACAAATTGCTGAAAAAACTGGCGTTGAGAAATCAAGCACACAGGTAGTAGTTGAAGCTTTCATGGATATCGTAAAGAAATCAGTTGCTGAAGGCGAACCAGTATATTTAAGAGGTTTTGGTAGCTTCATCAGAAAAACTAGAGCTGAAAAAGTCGGTAGAAATATTAAAGAAGATAAATCTATCATCATCCCAGAACACAACATTCCAGCATTCAAACCTTCAAAAACTTTTGCTAACGAAGTTAAATAATTTAAAATCATATAGTTATGCCAAACGGTAAAAAACATAAAAGACACAAAATGTCGACTCACAAACGTAAAAAACGTTTAAGAAAGGACAGACATAAGAAGAAGAAATAATCATTGATTATCTTCGATTGCATAACACAACATACAAGCCTTAATTATCAATTGTTGATTATAAATTGTTAATTGTAAATTGTACCTGTTGTGTTATGTTTTTTTTAATTTTTCAAACCTTTGTAAATATTTAACTGAATGGACGAAATCATAAGCACAAACAGAGAGCTCATCATCAGTTCTGATGTTTCAGAGGTTAATATTGTTTTATTGGAAGACAAACAGCTTGTCGAGCTTCATAAAGAGCAGAAAAACAACAACATTTCCGTTGGTGACGTATATTTGGGACGTATCAAGAAAATCCTTCCTGGTCTGAACGCCGCCTTTGTTGATATAGGTTCCAGAAAAGACGCATTCCTGCATTACTTAGACCTCGGTCCGCAGATTCTTTCGATGCGCAAATACGCGAAATTAGCTGAAGCCGGTGAAAATGCGCAGTTGGCGATGAATTCTTTCGAGTTGGAAAAAGACACTTCCAAATCGGGGAAAATCTCCGACATTCTTTCCGTCGGCGACAGAATTCCGGTTCAGATAGCGAAAGAACCTATCAACACCAAAGGTCCAAGAATCACATCTGACATCTCATTTGCAGGACGCTACCTCGTATTAGTACCATTTTCAAATCGCATCTCGGTATCGCAAAAAATCAGAAGCAGCGAAGAACGTAGACGACTTAAGCTCCTGATACAAAGCATCAAGCCAAACAATTTCGGCGTCATCATAAGAACAGTGGCCGAAGGCAAGAAAGTTGCAGAATTAGATGCCGACCTCAAAACCCTCCTCAAGAAATGGGAAACAATGACGGAAGTCATGAGAGGAAACAAGAATCCTTGCAAGCTCATCAGCGAGTTAGACCGCACATCCGTATTGCTAAGAGACTTGTTAAATGAATCATTCAATGGCATTTACGTCGATGATGCAAATCTTTATGAAGAAATCAAAAGCTATATCACTACCATAGCTCCGCAGAAAAAAGACATATTGAAATATCATAGAAGCAAAGAACATATCTTTGAAGTGTTCGGTGTCAAGAAACAAATAGCGGGACTTTTTGGTAGAGTAGTCACAATCAGAAATGGTGTCTACCTCATTATTGAGCACACGGAAGCCATGCACGTCATCGACGTCAATAGCGGGCATCGTGTCAACAAAGAACAAACTCAAGAAGAGAACGCATTGAACGTCAATTTAGAAGCAGCAACAGAAATAGCGAGACAACTACGACTCCGCGATATGGGCGGCATTATAATAGTAGATTTTATCGACATGCACGAGTCGGCTAACAGAAAGCAACTTTTCAACAAACTCAAAGAAGAAATGTCGAAAGATCGCGCCAGACATTCAATACTGCCTGCTTCAAAATTCGGTCTCATACAAATTACACGTCAAAGAGTAAGACCTGAAACAGAAGTCACAATACAAGAAGAATGCCCGGCTTGCAGAGGCACCGGAAAAATAAAATCATCATCTTTACTCATTGACGAAATTGAGAACAACCTGAGATACTTGCTGTTAGATCAAAACGAGAGATCTATCACGGTGCAAGTCCATCCTTTCATTCACGCCTATCTCACAAAAGGTTTCTTCTCAATAAGAAAAAAATGGCAATGGAAATACCATAAAAAAATTAACATTAAGGAAGCAAAATCTTTCCACATCATGCAATACAACTTCCTTAATAGAAATGGAGACGAAATACTTCTTTAGTAGAATCTGAAAATATGAGAACCTGAGAACCTGAGAATCTGAGAATTTTCAGGTTCTTATTTTTTAAGTTCTTGGGTTTAAAAAAACTTTAGCCTTTAGTCCTTAGTCTTTAGTCTTTTTATTATCTTTGCGTATTAATTTATTAATATGAAAGAAATAGTTTTAAGTGGCATAAGACCAACAGGCAATTTGCATCTCGGCAATTATTACGGAGCAGTACAGAATTTCATCAAGTTACAAGATAGTTACAACTGTTATTTTTTTATCGCTGATTATCATTCACTTACCACACATCCCCATCCAGATGACTTACACGGAAGAGTGAAGCAGATTTTAGTAGAATATCTCGCCGCAGGTCTCGATCCAGAAAAAGCGACATTATATGTACAAAGCGACGTTCCGGAAGTGGTGGAACTTTATCTTTTCTTAAATATGAACGCCTACATCGGCGAGCTTGAACGCGTCACCACTTTTAAGGAAAAGGTTCGTAAACAACCAGATAATGTAAATGCCGGACTTCTCACCTACCCTACTTTGATGGCAGCCGACATATTGATTCATAAATCGAATTATATTCCAGTTGGAAAAGATCAGGAACAGAATTTAGAAAAAGCCCGCGACTTCGCTGAACGCTTCAATCGCATTTATGGTATTGACTATTTCCCAGTGCCACAAGCATTTAACTTCGGCAACGAGCTTATCAAAGTTCCTGGATTGGACGGTAGCGGCAAAATGGGAAAATCGGAAGGCGAAGGCAACGCTATCTTCCTTTATGAAGACGATAAGTCGATACGCAAAAAAGTGATGCGCGCTGTGACAGACAGCGGTCCGACAGAACCTAATCAACAGAAGCCAGAACCGATACAAAATCTATTCAACCTCATGAAGATAGTCTCGAAACCAGAGACTGTCCAATTCTTCGATGAAGCATATAACAATATGAGCATTCGTTATGGCGACATGAAAAAACAGCTCGCAGAAGACATCATTCAGATGGTGACACCATTCCGCGAACGCATCAACGAACTCTCAAACAACGATGAATATATTAAAAAAGTTGCTCGAATGGGAGCTGAAAAAGCCCATGAAAGTGCAAGCAAGACAATAAAAGAAGTCAGGGAAATTATAGGATTTAGAAGCTTTTAGAGTCAACAAGTAGAGACGTACCAATTACGCCAATGAAATAAAGAGATGTAATTGATGCGTCTCAACAAAATGAAAAAATCAAGAATAATGGCAGATAAGTTTGTAGTTTACGAGGAAAAACAGGAGACAGCAGTGCTGATAGCTGTGAGTACGCAACAGCAAAATCGTGAGAAGACGGAAGAATATTTAGACGAACTCGCTTTCTTGATAGAAACAGCAGGCGGAGTCCCAGTGGCACGTTTCATTCAGCCTCTCGACCATCCTAACAGCGTAACTTACTTAGGCTCAGGAAAATTGGAAGAGGTGAAACAATATATCAAAGCCGAAAATATCACCATGGCAGTCTTCGACGATGAATTGTCGCCGACTCAACTTCGTAATATTGAAAAGGAATTGGAATGCAAAATCCTTGATAGAACAAACCTTATCTTAGATATTTTCGCCAAAAACGCAAGAACAGCACACGCCAAAACTCAGGTGGAACTCGCTCAATATCAATATATGCTTCCTCGCCTTACAGGTATGTGGACGCACCTTGAACGTCAGAAAGGCGGTATCGGACTTAGAGGTCCGGGTGAAAAAGAAATCGAGACCGACCGCCGTATCATTCGCGACAAGATAACAAGTCTTAAAGAAAGACTCAAGGAAATAGACATGCAGAAGACGGTGCAACGTAAAAACCGCGGACAGCTTGTAAGAGTAGCACTCGTAGGTTATACCAACGTAGGTAAGTCAACGATAATGAATCTCTTAAGTAAATCTGATGTCTTCGCAGAAAACAAATTGTTCGCAACATTGGAGACCACGGTGAGAAAAGTCGTGGTGGAAAACCTTCCATTCCTGTTGTCTGACACCGTCGGTTTCATCAGAAAACTGCCACATCAATTAGTCGAGTCGTTCAAATCTACATTAGACGAAGTGAGAGAATCGGACATACTGCTTCATGTGATCGACATCTCGCATCCCGACTTTGAATCTCAGATTGAAGTCGTTAACAAAACACTCAACGAGATTGGTGCGGGCGACAAGAAAGTAATAATGGTTTTCAATAAGATAGACGCATATAGTTATGTCGAGAAGGAAGAAGACGACCTTACGCCTGTGACAAAACGTAACTATTCTTTAGAAGACTGGAAAAAGACATGGATGGCAAAAGGCAACGACTGTATTTTCATCTCAGCGGTGGAAAAAGATAACTATCAAGAATTTAGAGAGCTTCTCTATCGAGAGATTAAAGACATGCACGCCATCAGATACCCATACGACAACTTTCTATATTAATTAATATGTATATCGACACTCACTCACATATCTACGACGAAGCTTTCGACACCGACAGAGAATTGGTGTTCGAGAGAGCTCTTAAAGTCGGTGTCGAGACGATACTTCTTCCTAACACCGATGAAACCACCATCAAGCCAATGATGGATTTCTATGAAAATCATCAAGATAATTGCAAAGTCATGATGGGGCTTCATCCTGAAGGTGTCAAGGAAGATTATAAAAGGCATCTTTCCGTGATTGAAAAAGAAATGGAAAAAAATTGCTGGGTCGGTATCGGCGAAATCGGATTAGATTTATATTGGGACAAGACCTTTGAAAAACAACAAGTTGAAGTTTTGAGAGAACAATTGAGATGGGCGAAACAACTTAAACTTCCCGTATCATTACATACTCGTGAAGCCTTCGACCTAATGTTCAGCATTTTAGAACAAGAGCAAGACGGCTGTCTCAGCGGAGTGTTTCATTGTTTCAACGGCACAGAAGAACAAGCCAACATCGCTATAGGTTTAGGATTTAATCTTGGATTAGGCGGCGTGATAACATATAAAAACTGCGATGTTAAAAATTATTTGGCAAATATTTCTTTAGAAAAAATAATATTAGAAACCGACGACCCTTATCTTCCGCCAGTCCCATATAGAGGCAAGAGAAACGAACCAGCCTATATGGTGGAAGTCGCGAAGAAAATTGCAGAAGTAAATAACATTGATATTAAAGAAGTTGCAAGAGTAACTACAGATAACGCAAGAAAATTATTTAATTTATAACATAAAAATTACAGCTTATGACAGGAGAGAAAACATCAGTATTAATACTTTATACAGGAGGAACTATCGGTATGATGCAAGATCCACAAACCGGCAGTTTAGTCCCATTCGATTTCGATAATCTGTACGATCATTTGCCTGTATTGAGAAACTTAGATTATCAATTAGATTTCTATGCTTTTGAAAATCTGATAGATTCGTCGAATATGACACCAGATTTTTGGGTTACTTTGGCAAAGAAGATTGAAAGTTGCTATGAGAAATATGACGGATTCGTGGTATTACATGGTTCCGACACTATGGCATACACAGCTTCTGCCTTAAGTTTTATGTTAGAAAATATTAACAAACCTGTGGTTTTCACCGGATCACAATTACCGATGGGAATGGTAAGAAGCGACGGCAGAGAGAACATAATCGCTGCCATAGAGATAGCTGCTGCCAAAGACGACGACACCGCAATGGTTCCGGAAGTGACGATATTCTTTGAAAATCAATTGCTCAGAGGCAACAGAACCACTAAACATAACGCCGAACATTTCAACGCTTTCGTCTCGGGCAACTATCCATCTTTAGCCGACGTAGGTGTCCGCATCAAATATAACAAGGAATATATCATGAAGCCTAACTTCAAAAAACTGAGACTTCATACCAAATTAAACAACAATGTCGCCATCTTGAAATTATTCCCTGGCATAACAAAAGAATTGGTTCATCACACCTTAAACACACCTAATTTAAAAGCTGTCATCATTGAGACTTACGGTTCAGGCAACGCACCGACAGCGACATGGTTTATCGAAGAGTTGAAAGACGCCATCGACAGAGGTTTGATAATCTATAACGTAACACAATGTAAGTCAGGCTCTGTCGAGATGGGACGCTACGAAACCAGCTTAGATTTGAATAGAATCGGCGTGGTGAGCGGACACGACATCACAACAGAATCGGCTATAACAAAACTGATGTATCTTTTAGGAGAAGAATATCCTACAGAAAAAATCAAAGAGTTATTGCAAATACCGATTCGAGGAGAGATGACCTTATAGAGGCTACAAGTCAATAAGACAATGAGTAGAGACGTATCAATGGTTCCTGCAACAATAACACACATTGATGCGTCTTTTTTTCATTGAAAAAAAAAGTGAATAATGTTATAAAAAAAATCTTTTTCTAAAGAAAAAAATATGTAACTTTGGGGTCGGAAATTGAGGTAGGTATTTTAAGGAGAGATGTCCGAGTGGTTTAAGGAGCACGCCTGGAAAGTGTGTATACTCCAAAAGGGTATCGCGGGTTCGAATCCCGCTCTCTCCGCAAAGCTAAATTGAAATAAACTAAGTTAAATTAAATAGTAAAAAATCAAAACAATCAAAAGTAGTAATCAACATTTTTAATCATGAAAAAATTAATTGCTTTACTCACAATTGCTGGTTTTATGACATTCGGCATCAGCAATTCAGTTCTTGCACAACAAGAAGAAAATGTACCACAAACAGAACAAACAACAACAGAAGCTCCAGCTGAAGAAGCTATTGCAGAAGAAGTAGCTCCAGCAGAAGAAGCAGTAGCTGAAGAAGCTGTTGAAGAAGTTGTTACAGCTCCTATCGCAGAAGAAGCTGAAGAAGATCCAACATTCCACGAAGTTCTTAAGAAACAATACATCGACGGTGGTTGGGGTTTCATGACACTCGTTCTCATCGTTCTCGTTCTCGGTTTGGCTATCTCAATCGAAAGAATCATTTACTTAACATTAAGCACAACAAACACTAAGAAATTAGTCGCTGACTTAGAAGTAGCTTTGAATGAAGGTGGTATCGAAAAAGCAAAAGAACTCTGCCGTAACACACGCGGTCCTGTCGCAAGTATCTTCTACCAAGGTTTAATGCGTTACAACGACGGTCTCGACGAAGTAGAAAAGGCTATGATTTCTTACGGTTCAGTTATGAACGGTAACCTCTCAAGCGGTTCAAGCTGGATTACATTATGTATCGCTTTAGGTCCTAACCTCGGTTTCTTCGGTACAGTTATCGGTATGGTTCAAGCATTCGACGACATCGCAGCAGCAGGTGACATCAGCCCAACAATCGTTGCATCAGGTATGAAGGTTGCTTTGTTGACAACAGTTTTCGGTTTGATCACTGCTATGATCCTCCAAGTTGCTTATAACTTCATCCTCAACAAGATCGAAGGTATCTTAAACGACATGGAAGACAGCACAATCAGCTTCATGGACATCTTGAACGATTATTCAAAGAAAAACTAATTCTCGTTAACCTTAAAAACAGTTAACAATGGACGAAAAATTATTAAAATATTGTAAATACGGGCTTTGGGGTCTCATGGGCATTATCGTCTTGATCCTTGCGATCTGCGCAATCAAAGGTGAAGCAAGTGCCGACCTCCAAATGTATATGACTTACACACTCGTCATATTGCTCGTTTTGGCTATACTCTTCTCTCCTATTTACGGAGCTATTGTTAATCCTGGTAATCTTAAGAAAATAGGTATCGCAGTAGGCATATTCGCTGTAATAGCATTAATAGCTTATATCATCTCTCCAGGTGCAACATTAAGTCAAGAATACTTAGAATCAATGGGTATCACTGCAAAGGCTGAAGCCGTATGTGACTTCCTCATGATGTTCGTTTACATAATGCTCGGCGGAACATTAGCAGCAATTATTTATTCAGCAGTAGCAAAACTCTTTAACTAATTAAGATAATATCAATATGGCTAAACAAAAAAAGAAAGTACCGGATCTAAATGCAGGTTCAATGGCCGATATCTCTTTTTTGCTATTGATATTCTTCCTCGTTACAACAACTATGGACGTAGATAGCGGTATCACCCGCCGTCTTCCTCCACCAGTTGAAGATCCGGAAATGGACGTCAAAGTTAAAGAAAGAAACATCATGAACGTCATGATTAACAAGTACGATAAATTGTTGGTCAACAACAAACCTGGCGACCTCGCTACTTTGAAAGACTTGACCAAAGAATTTATCACACCTAACCCAAATAACGAAAAAGCTCCTGAAGTCGAAGTTAAAGATATTGAACTTCTCGGCAACGTCATGTTAAGTAAAGGTGTCGTTTCATTGAAAAATGACCGCGGTACTTCTTATCTCATGTATATCAGCGTTCAGAATGAATTGGCAAGAGCCTTCAACGAAATGAAAGACGAAATGTCTATGAAATACTTTGGACAACATTTCGCCGACTTGACAGATGAAGACAAGATCAACGCTATCAACAAAGCTGTTCCTGTCCGTATCTCAGAGGCTGAACCAGAAGCATATTAAAACATAGGAGATTATTATTATGGCATCAAAATATAGATCAGACGAAGCTAAGGAAGTTCCGGCAATGAGTACCGGTTCTATGCCTGACATTATCTTCATGTTGATATTCTTCTTCATGGTTACAACCTCCATGCGTGAAGTATCTCTGAAGGTAAAAATGAAACTCCCAGAGGCAACTGAGATTCAAAAATTAGAAAGAAAATCTTTAGTTAGCTATATCTACATCGGTCCTCCTACCAACGCTAAGGTTTATGGTACAGAGTCTCGTATCCAACTTAACGATCAGTTCTCAAGAATAACAGACGTTATTCCTTTCATCGAGGCTGAACGTTTGGCTCGTAGCGAGGCTGACAGGCCTCTCTTAACAACATCATTGAAATGTCACGAAGAAGTAAGAATGGGTCTTATCACCGATGTTAAACAAGAACTCCGTAAATGCGGTGCATTCCGTATCACTTATTCAGCACGTAAGAAATAATACAACAAGTTCTTGATTAAATATAAAATTCCCGGCATTCAATAAAGAGTGTCGGGAGTTTTTTTATAATGTACAATTGTGGGGACGTGGCTTGCTGCGTCCGAACAAACAATGTTCAATTAGCAACGAAGAATTAATATCTTATAGCATATTACGTTTTGTAATAAATTTAATTTATGAGATCTGATAATATATCTTGGATAAGAGTAAAGCATTTGCTTTATCCGTAATTGAATTATACGAATATTATGTATTGAGAAGAAGAATTTGTTATTTCAAAGCAGATCCTTCTTCTGGACGAGCATTGGAGCTAATGCGAAGGAGGCTTCATTATCTCAATCTAAACGAGATTTTACCGCTAAGTTATATTTCTTTGAAAGAGGCAGGAGAAACAGAATACGGCTCGAATCGTTGTATGATAGGGAATTTATCGATAATGAGAAATATAACCTCTTATACAATAAGACCAAGGAAAATTATACGAATAATTACGAGCATATTAAAACAACTAAAAACAATCTATAAACAATTTGAACATGTAGACCTCCTCATTCTACATTCATTATTCTTCGTTCTTCGTTCTTTGTTCTTCGTTCTTTGTTCTTCGTTCTTCGTTCTTTGTTCTTCGTTCTTTGTTCTTCGTTCTTCGTTCTTTGTTCTTCGTTCTTCGTTCTTCGTTCTTCGTTCTTCGTTCTTCGTTCATTAAAAAAAAAGAGCGATCTTTATTCAAGACCGCTCCTTTTGATATATTCAGTTGTTTCTATTATTTGATAACAACTTTTGATGTGTGGCTGTAACCGTTAGCTGTTACTGTACAGAAGTAAACACCGCTTGTGAGGTCGTTAACAACGATTGTGTTGTCACCTGTTGTTAAGTTTGTATTAACAACTTTAACTGTTTGACCAGCGATATTTGTGAATACTACTGTTGCGTTAGCATCCATTGATGAGCTTACACAGATGAATTCTGAAGCTGGGTTAGGGAAGATATTGTAAACAACGTCTGTTGATTCTTCGATACCGATTTCTTCATCTGCATCGTTCAAATTACCTTCTGGGTTGAATTTGAATACGTTTACAGTGCTTGATGTGATATTAGCTTGTGATGCGCCAGCTGAACCTGTATGGAAACCTGGAGTATCGTCTGACAAGCATGAGAACCAGAATTCATTTACGTTCTTTGGAGTGCTTACAGCTGAGATGAATGTACATTCGTCACCTGAGTGGACGAAGTCAGCATACAAGTTTGTTGGAGCCAAAACTGGCATTTGCCACCAGTAAGCTGAATCAGCTGGTTTGTAGTTCACATAGAATGATCTCATGTAGTATGCTGAACTCCATGTACGTGTGATATCTGGAGCTGAGAATGCAACTGCCAAGTTACCTTCTGGGTCAACAGCGATTGATGGATAAGCCAAGAGACCGAATGACATCATGTAATCGCCAGCTGTGGTACCGTCAGCACCTGTATATTGCATGTTATAGTCGAATGCATTGAAACCTTCTTCTGGATGTGGAGGGATACAAGCACAGAAGTTTGTGAAGTCTAATGAAATAGCATCTGGATTTTCTACAGATGGCCACCACATTCTCAAAGCGTGTTTGAGACTGTCGTCTTGTGAAGCACGAATTGGACTTGGAACGCCTACTGTATCATTACGGAATACTGTATCGTAAATATTTTCATAATATGATGTGTCAACAGCTGTTGAATCATAAATTACAACCAATGTTGAATCATATTCATATTCGTATGTGTATGTTGTGTCAACAACTACTGTGTCATACTCATATTCGTATGTGTATTCGTATGTTGAGTCAACAGCAACTGAGTCTGTAGCAACTATTGTTGTGTCATAATCATATTCGTATGTGTATTCGTATGTTGAGTCAACAGCAACTGAGTCTGTAGCAACTATTGTTGTGTCATATACATAATCGTATGTGTATTCGTATGTTGTGTCAACAGCAACTGAGTCAATAGGATCACCGTATCCGTAGATTGTATCAACAACAACTGAGTCTGTAGCAACACCTGTTGTGTCATATTCATATTCGTATGTGTATGTTGTGTCAACAACTACTGTATCATACTCATATTCGTATGTGTATTCGTATGTTGTGTCAACAACTAATG
>JAZOCI010000151.1:0-11860 GCA_045596465.1 Bacteroidales bacterium
TACCTATATCACGGCATTTACAACGGAACAGACGAGAAAAAATCATGGGGACTCTCTGGCACAACACCTTTCGAAAGCCAATATCTTCCAAGTGCATATACCAACTATTATGAAAGACTTGGTTTCAAATATTATTTTGGAAAGAAGGGCAATCAATTTGTGGGAACTTTTATGAAGGTTCATAAAGCTTCCATCGACTATATTGAATGGACTTACGGAATTAATTTAGATGTTTTTAGATAGATAAATTTAAAACATATTGATAATCTGTTATTTGACTTTAGAATTTATTGTATATATTTTTTTTAAAAAAAACTTGACTTGTAAAGAAAGTTGATTTATCTTTGCAGTCTCAAACAAAAACAACTAAACGTTGTTTAGTTTGCAGTTCATGATGCGGGGTAGAGCAGTCTGGTAGCTCGTCGGGCTCATAACCCGGAGGTCGCAGGTTCAAATCCTGTCCCCGCTACAAAAGAAAAACGGATGACATCTAAGTCGTCCGTTTTTTTGTTTGCACTCACCAAGTTACTAAGACACCAAATCTCCGAGTTTCATAATATCTCAGTACACTTAGCATCTTAGTCTCTCAGCATATCTTATTCAAAAAAACGTTCCCCATTCCCAGTTCCCTGTTCCCAACTCCCCGCTCCTTCTCACTGCTTATCGTACTGCTGCACTTCTTCGTAGATATATTCTAATTGTATCCCGGCGGTCTTAAACATCTGCTCCGACTCAGCACAGTCGTGGTATTTCCTCTGGCAGACGACTCGCACTATGCCACAGTTTATTATCAACATAGCGCATGTCCTGCACGGCGTCATCCTGCAATATAATGTACTTCCCTCCAAAGCGATGCCTCTTCTCGCAGCTTGAGCTATAGCATTCTGCTCAGCGTGAACCGTCCTTACACAATGTTGCGTGATATGTCCGTCTTCGTGAATCATCTTCTTGAACAAATGTCCCACCTCATCGCAATGTGGCAAGCCTGTCGGTGCACCAACATAACCTGTCACTAAGATCTGGCGGTCTTTGACGATGACACAGCCGCTGCGTCCTCTGTTACAAGTGGCGCGCTCCGCTACAGTGTCGGCGAGGTTCATGAAATATTCGTCCCACGAAGGTCTTTTGTATTCCTGCTCGCCAATCTTCTGCAACACCTCCTCCACTTTTTTATGCAGATCTGCGATACTGCCATCGTTCATAAAGACGAAGTTAGCCTCTTTGATACAAGCTGCTATATTCTGTTTGTTAGGGTCGGTGGAGTTCATCTCGCGTTCTTCATTGGCGACGAAAGTCTCAAACGACACATGGTCAGTCTCCGACTTTCTTTCCGTGATACGTTGATAACGAGTCTCTCTGTCGGCATCGACAGCAAAGAGATAGAAGTTACCTTTAGAGCGAAGCGCATTGACTTCTCCTATAGCGCGTATACTTTCTATCACGGCGTTCTTGCCCGTAGCGAAAGCTCTCTCATAAAGCTGCGTCGCTATATAACTCGGCGAGTGTTTAGCTCTCAAGTCGTTGCCCACTTCAGTGAGAGTGTCGCGATTTACTTCCAAGCCTCTCCTCTGTATTTCTTCCGCAATGAAAGAACGTACCGAATAATGAACGTAACCTTTCTCCTTGACGAGATAATCTACTATCGTGCCTTTGCCTGCACCTAATGTCCCTGTAATTCCTATTATATTCATGATTATATTGTTATCTACTACATCAATAAGTCAATTGTCAATTGTCAATTGTTAATTGTTAATTGTTAATTGTCAATTATCTGCTTTCTTCTTTTATATCTTCAATCCATTGTTTTATGTCGATGGATTTATGTCTGCTCAGTTCTTTAAATAAAATTTCCGGATTGTCGCTGACGATAATATTATCGCGATGTTCTTTCCTGATGAAACCTTGACTCACAGCATGATTTATGAAGTCGATTAATTTATCATAATAATTCAATGTGTTATAAAGCGCCACTGGCTTGTCGGTGACACGCAGTTGGTTAAGGACCACAACCTCAAACAGCTCGTCTAAAGTCCCGAAGCCTCCCGGCATCGCGATGAAGGCATCGGAGTCTTCTATCAGCATCAGCTTGCGCTCCGACATCGAATCGACTTCTATCATCTTCGTCACGCCCTCATGCGCAATCTCCATCTCGGTGATAAGCTTCGGTATGATTCCCACAACATCCTTCCCTCTTTCAATCATCTTGTCGGCAATAATCTTCATCAGCCCGACACTCGCGCCACCATAATATAATGTGCAGTCATGCTGCGCAAGAACCTCGCCCAACTGTGCAGCAGCCTCTTGATACCTCTCATCATTTCCCATGCTGCTTCCGCAAAAAACACATACTTTCATCAGGATAATTATTTGTTTCGCAAAGATATAAAAAAGTTACAGTCTACGGTCTGCGGTCTATGGTTTTTTTTGGATTCTGTCTATTAATTATAATTCGGAGACTCATTAAGACGCGTCAATGTGAAGTGTCTTGATCAAGTTTAAAGTTAAAAATTGAAAATTGTCTGTTGGTGAATATAATTTTTGGAGACAAAAATCGTACATTTGTAATCTCAAAAGTAATCTATGCCAAATCTTGTCCCGATATTGACGATAACAGGTTCTGACGGCGCGGGCGTCGTTGGTATACAAGCCGATATAAGAACGATATCAGCTCTCGGCGGTTATGCCTTGACAGCGATAACATCGGTGACGACACATGATAGTAATGGCACGACTTCCATCAATGACTTGCCGCTCGAGATGATAATAGGGCAGGTGAGAGCTGTCGTAAAGGAATGGCATCCCAAGGTGACGAAAATAGGTCTCGTCCGTGACGTACCTACAATCAAGATGTTGAAGAAAGAGATTGTCGCCTCGCAAAAAATAGTGTTAGTACCAGGAATCTTTTCTTCCGACGGCAAGCAGATAATACCCGATGAGGCTGTCGCCGCTATTAAAAGGCATCTTATTCCTTTGGCGACGTTGCTGATATTACGTTGTAATGAAGCTGAGAAGATGCTCGCAATGAAAATCAAGACCGACGACGATATGATAAAGGCGGCTCGTGCATTCATCAATATGGGCGCGAAACATGTGCTGCTGCGCGCGTCAAAACATTCCGACGGACTGCTGACGGCTTTGCTGTATGAAAATGAGAATTGTCATTTCTTTACTTCTCACAATACCGAGGGTTGGCGGCGACATGGTGTGGGCGGCGCACTCTCCTCTGCGATAGCAACGCGTCTCGCTTTCGGCGACGACATAACGACGGCTTTGGACAAAGCTCACGATTATATGCACAAGCAAGTGGTTTATGCCATTAAAGAAAAGATGCAACATTCGAGAAAGACTGTCATCTACAACAAGTTCATGTCGTTGTTGGCGGATAATTACAAAAAGTCGCATGACGTGGATTTTTATGCTGATAGGTTGTGCATATCAACACGTTATCTGTCTAAGGTTACTAACGATATAGTCGGCGTAAGCCCTAAAAAGCTTATCTCTGATTATGTGATGAAGGAAGCGAAGATACTTTTAGAGTCAACGAATTTTAACATACAGGAGATCTCCAACCGTCTCGGATTTTCATCGCAATCGAGCTTTTCTTCTTTCTTTATTAAGTATGAAAAATGTACGCCTTCCGATTTCCGCCAGAAATGATTTTTTATTATCGGAATAGCATTTTGTAATATCGGAACATATTTTTCTTTCGTCTTTTGATAATATCTTTCTTTGCATCGTTTTTAAAATTTGATAAAAATGAGAGATAAGAAAGAAGTAAATCGTGATTTAGCCTTTGCTTTAAAAGGCGGCGTTATAATGGATGTTACAAATCCTGAGCAGGCTCGTATTGCTGAGGCTGCTGGTGCTAAGGCTGTTATGGCTTTAGAGAGAGTTCCTGCCGACATCAGAGTCGCGGGTGGCGTCTCGCGTATGAGCGATCCTAAGATGATTCAGGAGATACAAAAGGCTGTCAGCATTCCGGTGATGGCGAAATGTCGTATAGGTCATTTTGTTGAAGCTCAGATTTTGGAAGCTATCGGGATAGATTATATCGATGAGAGCGAGGTGCTTTCGCCAGCTGACGATGTCTATCATGTTGACAAACGTCAGTTTAACGCGCCGTTTGTGTGTGGTGCGAGAGATTTGGGCGAGGCTTTACGTCGTATCAGCGAAGGTGCCATGATGATCAGGACTAAAGGCGAGGCTGGCACGGGCGACATAGTTCAGGCTGTACGTCACATGCGTATGATGCAGAGCGAGATAAGAAGAGTCGTCTCTCTTAATATCGACGAATTATATGAAGCCGCCAAAGAACTGAGAGTTCCTTTTGAGTTGATAAAGTATGTGCATGACAATGGCAAGTTACCTGTTCCTAACTTCGCTGCCGGAGGTGTTGCTACGCCTGCCGACGCTGCCTTGATGATGCAGTTGGGAGCCGAAGGCGTGTTTGTTGGAAGCGGCATCTTCAAGAGCGGCGACCCGATGAAGAGAGCTAAGGCGATAGTCAATTCTGTCGCAAACTACAACAATCCGGCTATCTTGGCGGAGCTCAGCGAAGACCTTGGCGAAGCCATGGTAGGAATCAACGAGAATGAAATCAAGATCCTGATGGCCGAGAGAGGGAAATAAAACGAAATTCCCATAAAGTGAGTTTGATATCAGTCGGTGGTTATCTTTTCCGCCGACTGATTTCTATTTGTGGTTATTTGTGTTTTCCAAAATATGGTACGTTAAGGTTTCGTTTTGAGCCTTGAGTCATGAGCAAATAAACTTTAAAACTTATATACTTCACACTCTAAATAATTATGAATTATGAATTATGAATTAATGTGGGCGTTCCGGCTATCGCCGTCGGGCTTTCCGCTATATCTTTGCTCGCTTTCCCCGTTCCCAAATCCCATTCCCCATTCCCCGTTCCCAAATCCCATTCCCGTTCCCATTCCCCGCTCCCATTCCCCATTCCCCGTTCCCAAATCCCATTCCCGTTCCCCGTTCCCAAATCCCATTCCCCAAAAGAAAGCTCGCAAAGGATGCCGCTCCAATCCCTAACGCTCAGCGGCTGCTATAACCTCAACGATCTTCTCAAACACATCAACGCCTGTATCAATAATCTCGTCTTCAAAGTCATAACTCGGACTATGAAGCGGCTCGTGTTCAAAACCACAGCCTAAACCGAAAAGACAGCTCGGACATATCTCTCCAAATCTCCCAAAATCCTCCGACCATGGAAAAGCATCTTTTATCTCATTGACCGACAGTCTCAACTCTTTGGCTGCACGCTCAACAACATCGACTTCTCTACTCGAGTTCATCGTCGCGGCAAAGGCTTCATGTATGCTGTGCGTGAAACTTAACTTAAATTCTTTCGAGACATATTTACATAAACTAATGGTGCTGTCAGTAAGATTTTTCAGCGCTTTGTCGTCCTGACTTCTCAATGTCAGCCATATCTCCGCATGTCCTGGCGTCACTCCAAAAGTCTCTTCCCCGACAACGACATGCGTCACTGTCAGAATAGTGTGATACTTGTCTTTCTTTAAGTTCTCGTATTTCTTCTGAAAAGCATCGAGCAATGTCGTGACGACCTTCTGCGGATTATTGCCTTTGTCGGGTTGCGAGGCGTGCGAGGTCTTTCCCTCGAAAATAAGTTTCAATCCTAAAGATGCCGATGCAAAACAGTCTCTCTTTATCACAATCTGATGTTTGGCAAAACTCGGAAGATTATGCAAAGCGAAAGCCGTATCTATTTTAAGTCCTTGAAACAAAGGGTCGTTGATAATAGTTTGTGCGCCTTCTCCTGTCTCTTCAGCGGGTTGGAAAAGAAGTATGACATTCCCTTTCGCAGGACGTTTCTTTTCATATCTCATCGCCAAGCCACATAATATCGTCGCATGACCGTCATGCCCACAACGATGAGAAAATTGACGTTTTGACACAGATTCTGATACTGATGTGTACAGAGTCTGTTGACTGTTGACCGCCGACTGTTGACCATCATTCATCGGAATGTTAAGTCCGTCGATGTCGGCTCGCAGCAAGATGTTATTTCCTTCTTCTACACCTTTATATATAGCTATTATTCCGTAGCCGCCGACATTTCTATAATGAACATCGGGATTTGTCTTCTCTAAAAATTTATTAAGAATCTTATTCGTATTTTTTTCGCAACCAGATAACTCGGCATTTATATTCAGTTTATGTCGTAATGATTCAAGTGATTTCATATTGATATTCTAATCAAATTATTTCAACTATTGTCCGTCGTCTGTTGACTGTCGACTATTGACACAAAAGTAAAAATTATTTTTTAAAGAAATACTATTTCAACAAAAAAGAAAAGTATTATCTTTGTAACTCAAATTGACGTCAATGAGTGTTTTATATCCTTTAAAATTTACACCTGCATATTTTGAGAAAATATGGGGTGGTCAGCATGTTAAAACAGTTCTTAATCAGGATTTTGGTGAATTGATGAATTGTGGTGAAGCATGGTTGCTGTCAGGTCTCGAAGGTCAGAACAGTGTTGTTTGTAATGGCGATTTCGCTGGTGACGAACTCAACGATTTGATTGAGACTTTCATGGGCGACCTTGTCGGAGATGAGGTTTTTAACAGATTCGGAGAGAGATTTCCTTTGTTGATAAAAATCATAGACCCTTTAGATTATCTTTCAATCCAAGTGCATCCCGATGATGAATTAGCACAAAAAATTGGTTTACATAACGGTAAGACTGAGATGTGGTATGTGATGCACGCAGAAAAAGATGCTAACTTAGCATCTGGATTTAACAGAGACATCACGCCACAGGAATTTGAAAACGCCATCAAAGACAAAAGTCTCGGCGAGATGCTGAATTACGAAAAAGTCCAAAACGACGATGTCTTCTTCATTCCGGCAAGAAAGATACACGCTCTCGGAGCTGGCTGTATGGTCGCCGAAATACAACAGACAAGCGACACTTCATATCGCGTATACGACTGGGATAGAATAGATCGCTTTGGAATGCAACGCCAGTTGCACATCGACGAAGCGCTCGCCACAATCAACTTCAAGAAAGAAGATAGTGGCAAGGTGAAATATGATAAGAAAGCCAAAAACTCGACAGTCAATTTAGTCAGTTGCCCTTATTTCACTACAAATGTTATTAAGTTAGACGCCGAGTCAGCACTTAAAAAAGATTATTCCGAATTAGATTCATTCGTGATATTGATGGGCGTAAGCGGCTCTTTCATCATATCATACGAAGGCGGAACAGAATTAGTAAAAGCCGGAGAATGTATCTTGGTACCTAATGTGGTAAACAAAATCGACATCATCTCCAACGAAGAATGTAAATTATTAGAAGTATATATTGTATAACCTTAATTAAATTAAACTATGAAAAAGACATTAGTAATGTTGTTTTTAAGCGTACTTTTCTTAGGCGCTAAAGCACAATCGGAATTACCAAACGTAACATTGAAAAACTTAGACGGTGAAGCTGTCAATATCACAGAATTACACAACGACGGCAAACCTTTCGTAATGACATTTTGGGCAACATGGTGCGCACCATGTGTTAAAGAACACAACGCATTGAGCGAAGTTTATCAAGATTGGCAAGAAGAAACAGGCGTTAAAATCTTCGCTGTGACAATCGACGACTCACGTTCAACACCTCGTATCAAACCTTTCGTTGAAGGTAAAGGCTGGGAATTCGACGTTTTGTTAGACGTTAACAAAGACTTGGCAAGAGCTATGAACGTAAGCAATCCTCCTCACACATTCTTATTCGACGGCAACGGCAAAGTGGTTTACCAACACACTGGCTACTTCGACGGCGCTGAAGAAGAACTCTATGAAGAAATTTTAAAACTCGTTGAATAATAAACAATCATTCTCACAATGAAAAGATTTTTATTATCGTTGGCATTAGTATTCTGTGCCACATCATTATTTGCTCAACTTGACAACTCGCAAGTAAACGGCAGTTTCCAAGTCGACGGACAATATTATCAAGTTGACGAAGCCATAGGCATCACCGAAGAATCTATCAACGGAAACAAATTCGGCATCGCTGGCTTCGGTAAGATTAATTATTCTTTAGGCAACTTCAATGCTGGCATCCGCTACGAAGCTTATCTTCCTCAACTTTCAGGTTTCGACACAAGATTGCAAGGTGTTGGTCTCGCCAACTATCACGCTTCATACGACAACGGAACAATAGGTATCACCGTTGGTGACATCTACGACCAATTTGGCAATGGATTCATCTTCAGAACCTACGAAGAATGGTCACTCGGTTTCGACAACTCACTCCGCGGTATGAGAGTCATCTATCGTCCAGCAACTGGCGTAACATTGAAAGCTGTCTACGGTAAACAAAGATTCTACTGGGCATCATACGCTGCAACAGAAAGCAGAGGCTTGGTACGTGGTATCGACGGCGAATGGGACCTCAACCAAAGCTTCGAAGCAATGAACGCTTCTAAATTCAGAGCATCTGTCGGCGGTAGCTTCGTAAGCAAATATCAAAAGAATACCAACACGACTTACACAATCCCTGAAAATGTCGGTGCTTTCGACGGTCGCGTCAACTTAGGCTACGGTCGTTTTGCTTTCACCACAGAATATGCTCACAAAATCAACGACCCTTCAGCATTTAACAACTACACATATCACGAAGGTCAGGCTCTCTTGTCATCTTTGTCATATTCACAAAAAGGCTTCGGCGTTATCTTACAAGTGAAACGCGTCGACAACATGAGTTTCAAATCTGATTACAAAGGCACGAAGAACGATTTAGACATCAACTTCATCCCTCCAATCAACTACACTCACACTCACAGCCTTCCTGCAATTTACACCTACGCGACACAACCTCTTGGCGAAATGGCAATGCAGTTGCAAGTCAACTACACCATTCCAAAGAACACTATCATAGGTGGTAAATACGGAACAAAAATCACTCTCGACTTCAGCCAAGTCAACGACATAAAGAGAAATTATATTCTCGAAGAAGGCCAAGACGCTCCAAGCCATATTTCAGGTTATGACGGAACACTCGGCTACACATCGCCATTCTTCGCTGTAGGCGACCGTAAGTTCTTCCACGACTTCAATATCGAACTTGAAAGACGTCTCAACAAGAAATGGAAACTCATAGCTCAATACATCAATTTGTACTATGATATGGAAACCATCGAAAATCACCCAGGCGCAGAAGTCGTTAAAGCTAACATCGGTTTCATCGATCTTTCATACAGAATCACAAGCAAACAAAGTATCCGTATGGAGTTACAACACCTTTGGGATAATGTGACAGCTGGCAAAGCCGATATGGAGAAAGTAAACGGACATCCTGACAACTACAAGAAAAGAGGTAATTGGGCAGCTGCTTTAGTTGAATACTCAATCGGAGCAAAATGGTTCGTCTCTGTAGGCGACAAATGGAACTACGGCAACCCAATAGAAGGCAACCGTGACCACTATTACTCAGCATCATTAGGTTATATCAAAGAATCTACAAGAATAACCTTAACAGGAGGTCGTCAGAGCGAAGGTATGGTATGCGTCGGCGGTGTATGTCGCGTCGTTCCTGCCTCAAGTGGTATCTCATTATCTATTACAACATCATTCTAAAAATTTAAAAAATGAGAAAAATATTAAGCATAATAGCAGTTTCATTCTTGATGGTAGGAATGACAGCTTGCGATCAAATAAAAGAAGATGAATTTATAAAAGGTGGTGGTGGCAATAATGTAGAAGTCTCAGGACATAAAAGTGTTCTCTTGGAAGATTATACAGGTGTTAGATGTAACAATTGTCCTGCCGCTGGCGAAATCGCACTTCAACTTCAAGAACAATATGGTCATAATGTTGTAGTTCTCGGAGTCCACTCAGGATTCTTGTCAGCTCCTATAGGCGGTTATCCTAACTTCAAGACTACTGAAGGTGACGAATGGTATAGCTTCTTCGGTTTCGACAGCAACCCTATCGGAACAGTAAACCGTAAACTTAACAGCGGCTCATACGCTTTCAGTTCAACAGATTGGGCAGATGCTGTTGCAAGTGCTCTCCAAGAAGAAGCTGTCGTAGAAATGACACCTACAGTCAACTACAAAGAATCGAACCGCGAATTGGAAGTAAACATTTTCTCTAAGTTCTTGACTGAATTGCCAGAAACATACAACTTAACAGTATGTATTATGGAAGATAGCATCGTTGGCAAACAACTTCTGCCAGAAGGCGATGATACAACTTACGTCCATCGTCATGTCTTCCGCGAGACAATAAACGGAACATGGGGAGAAGAACTTAACACAACTTCAATTTCTCCTAAAGAAATGTTTATCAAATCTTACTCAACAACATTGAACGAAACATACAATGATAACCAATGCTATATCATAGCTTACGTTTCTAATTCAGAATCTAAAGAAGTTCTTCAAGTGATTGAGAAGAAGATAAAATAACAGTTAACAATTTACAATTAACAATTTACAATTAACAATTAACAGTTAATAATTAAAAAGTACAATTACAATTAAGTTGTAGTTGTACTTTTTTATGTCCCCACGTAGGGACGCGGCTTGCCACGTCCGTATAAGACAATGAGATTTTAAGACATACGTCCGTATGTCTCTACGAGAGATTATCGTGTATCTTGTAGAGACGCAAGGACGTGCGTCTGTAGACACGACGCGTCTCTGAGTTTATCATATTTGAAAAAAAAATCTGTGGACCGTAGACCGTAGACCGTAGACTTTTCTTATCTTTGCAGAAAACGAATAACAATATGAATCCAGTAGTAAGTATTATTATGGGAAGCACTTCAGATCTTCCTGTTTTAGAAAGCGGAATAAAATTTTTAGATGAGATGGGCATTCCTTTTGAAATGAATGCTTTAAGTGCACACCGCACACCTGAACTCGTAGAGGAGTTTGCTCGTAACGCTCAGGCTCGCGGCATCAAAGTCATCATAGCAGCAGCTGGCATGGCAGCTCATCTTCCAGGTGTGATAGCAGCAATGACTCCAATACCAGTCATAGGCATACCAGTGAGAACCGCCATGGAAATGGACGCTCTCTTCTCAATAGTGCAGATGCCTCCGGGAATACCTGTAGCAACAGTCGGCATCAACGCATCTCTCAATGCAGCTATCCTCGCAGCTCAGATGCTCGCAGTAGCAGACGAGAACATCGCTAAGAAAGTCGTTGACTATAAAGAAGGTCTTAAAAAGAAAATCGCTAAGGCAAACGAAGACCTTAAAGAAATAAAATATAATTTCAAGACAAATTGATAAAGTTAATAGTTGATAGTTAATAGTTAATAGACAGTTGTAAGACTTTTAAACTTACGACCTTCAACTTCAAAACTGACTATCAACTATTAACTCTAAGCTATCAACTATGACATCTCAAGATGAAAAACGGCTTTTAACTTCGAGCCTTATTATTCCGACAGTTCTCGTCGCGATTATGTGGCTTGTAAAAATTGTTGAAACCGTTTTTGGTCTTGATTTTTCTTTTCTCGGAATAAAACCAATATCCGCTGAAGGTCTGCCAGGAATTTTGCTCTTTCATTTCATCCACGGCGACTGGCATCATCTCTTTGCTAACACAGTACCGATACTTGTCTTAGGCTCATCTCTCTATTATTTCTATCGACCAATAGCAAACAAAATACTCCTTATATTAATATTTACCACAGGACTTATAACATGGTGTATGGCACGAAGCGGCGTTCATATTGGAGCGAGCGGCTTGGTATACGGACTCACATTCTTCCTCATGCTCAGCGGTTTCATAAGAAAAGACAAAAAATTAATCATAATATCATTCATCGTGATATTTCTTTACGGAAGCTTAGTCTGGGGGCT
>JAZOCI010000152.1:0-14671 GCA_045596465.1 Bacteroidales bacterium
TTCCGTTGCATACCTCAGGTTCACGGCGCATCAAAAGACGCTATCGACTATGTAGCTTCAGTATTTTTGAATGAGATTAACGCTGTCACCGACAACCCTACAATTTTCCCTGACGAAGATTTAGTCATCTCAGCAGGTAACTTCCACGGACAGCCTCTTGCCATCACTTTGGATTTCTTAGCGATAGCAATGGCAGAACTCGGCAATATCAGCGAGAGAAGAGTGTATCAGCTCATCGGTGGCAAACGCGAGCTTCCTTCATTCTTAGTAGCAGAGCCAGGTCTCAACTCAGGATTTATGATTCCTCAATATGCAGCAGCTTCTATCGTAAGTCAAAGCAAACAATTATGTTCTCCAGCATCTGTCGACAGCATCGAGTCGTCACAAGGACAGGAAGATCACGTCAGTATGGGTGCCAACGCGGCGACGAAGGCATTACGCGTTGCCGATAACTTGGAAAGAGTTTTGGCGATAGAGTTGTTCAACGCAGCACAGGCATTAGACTTCAGAAGACCATTGAAATCGTCAGAAGCAATCGAGAATTTCGTGGCAGAATATCGCAAGGAAGTAGAGTTCGTAAAGACCGACAAGGTCATGTACACTGAAATTGCCAAGTCGGTGAACTTTTTACAGAAATATAATGTTGAGATATGATATAGTTAAAAGTTTATAGTTCATAGTAGTTAGAAAGTTAAAAGTTTTTAAGTATAAAAGTTTATCTGAATAATTATTAACTATAAACCTTAAACTCCAACACTACTATTAACTATAAACTATAAACTTTAAGTAATATGGAATATCAAGAAGATTACAATATAGAGCAGGAAGAGCCGACGAAGCGTCCGGAGATGTTGACGGTTTTATGTATCTTGTCGTTTATCAACGCGGTGTGGAGTGTAATATCAAATTTCATTTCATTTGCGTTTTACGACACATTTCAAAGTATGTTCGAGCAGATGGTTGCTGGTGAAGGTGTTTACGAAGAGATAGCAGAGTTGATGGGTGACAGCTGGGAGATGGTGGCGCAGGCATCGGAGATGACTTTTTCGATAGGAAGAGGTTATTATTTTCTTGAGATGGTATTATATATCGCTTCATTCGTTGGAGTGTTGATGATGTGGAAATTACAAAAAAGAGGATTTCATGTCTATGCCATTGCTCAGATTTTGATGCTTATCGTGACATCAGTTTTTGTGGCAAGTAAAATCGGTGGCGGATTCCCGTTCGGTCCTATTTTCTGGACAGCTTTGTTTGTGTTTATGTATTATTCACATTATAAGAATGTCATGAAATGAAAAAGAAGAAGCAAAATATAACGGATATTTTTGTCAGAGGAAGGAAGCTGACGTTGGGTATCAAGCTCGTCGGAACATTTGCCTTTACGTATTATCTGTTATATTTTGTTCTTTTGACAGTCTTTGGAATTTATTACAGAAGTGTCTATGACCCAATGTATTCCGGAGAGACTTTGTTTCAAACGATGCTGATGTCGGCAATACTTTGGGCGATAGTCGGAATGTTGGTCGTAAGTTTGATATTGTTATTTAGAAGAAAACGTTACGGTAAATTCCTGTTTATGATTTTTACGGTTATACTCCTTGTCTATCAGTTGATTACATCGGAAAATCATATATGGGCGATTTATTTTCTCGAGCTTATGATGGTGTTTGTCATGGCGCCTCTGAAAGTTTTTGTCACTATCAATAAGACTATCACGAATAAGATTATGGAGGAAGTGACAGATATTACTAATGTTGAAGAATAATTAAAATGATATAAGATGATAAATATTACTATCGCCGGAGATCTCGGTAGCGGGAAAAGTACAGTTGCCAATCATTTGATTAACAATATAGATTATAGAATTGAGTCGGCAGGTTTGATTTTTAGAAGATTAGCAGAGCAACACGGCATGACAGCTAAGGAGTTTAATCAGTTCATTGAAAGTAATCCGAAATATGATAATATGGTTGACGATGCTATCAAGGAGATGGGTGAGAAGGAAGAAAATATCATCTTCGACTCACGTTTGGCTTGGCACTTCGTTCCTAAGTCATTCAAAATCTATATGTATGTCGATGTCGATACTGCAACGGAAAGAATATTCAACGACAAAGGACGTGTCAGTGAATCTTATTCTGATATGGCTACAGCCAAGAAGGAAATCATCGAGCGACGTCAAAGCGAAGTGTTGAGATACAAGACTTTCTATAATGTTGATATTGATAATTATAACAATTACGATTTCATCATCGACACAAGTCATGCTTCAAAAGAACAGGTCAATGAGCTTGTTTTAAACAGTTTCTTAGCATTTGAACAAGGCAATGAATATAACAAGGTGTGGCTTTCGCCAAAGAATCTTATCATAGAAGAAAATCATGTCAATAATTCAGAAGAAGATATAGAAATAGAGAGGAGAGACGGTAAGTTCTACGTCGTCAAAGGGTACGATAAAGTAATAGTTGCTTTAGAAAAAGGAGACGCTTTAGTTGCGGTGAAGAAGGTTAACAATTGACACGGAGAAATGAATTGACCGGAAGCGACTCAATTGATGACTATTGCTGAAGCGACCTTATATCTCTGGGTGTAATCCTAAATACATGTCGCGCAGTGGTATGCTTAACACGAAGCAGATGTCTGCCAATGAAAGGTTATATTTCATATCTCGACCATCTTTGTCTTTCACAGCATATTCTGGCGAATTGTAAATAAAATCTTTGATGTAATCGAATTCTTCTCGGCTACAACAAGCAATGCAAGCCATAAACGCTGATGTCTCAACATCTAAGGCGGTTCGTGGGTTGTCCTTCTCGATTTTAGATATGAGAAAATCTTTATTTTCGTTTATGAAATTCAACCCTTTGATTTCTTCTATCAGCTGGTTGCCGAAATCATTAAGTTGCAAAGGGCTATGCTTTAGAGCAAAGAATTTTAAAGCGTCTTTATGTTTGAATGTCAACAGTTCTATTATGGAAGATACGTCTTTTTTTAAACTGTTGATGTTATTAGTATTTTGATTCGTTTCTTTCTTGAGATTACTGATATTCTCACGAGTTTCCTGTTTGAAGTCACTGAGATCTTTGTTGATGGCGGAGAAGTTCTCACGGGTTTCCTGTTTGAAGTCACTGAGATCTTTGTTGATGGCGGAGAAGTTCTCACGGGTTTCTTGTTTGAAATCGCTGAGGTCTTTGTTGATGGCGGAGAAGTTCTCACGGGTTTCTTGTTTGAAATCATTGAGTTCTTTTTTTATAGAAGCAAGACTTTCTTTTGTTTCTTTTTTGAACTCTCGTATTTCGTACTTTAAACTTTCAACACTTTTTCTAAAATCATATTTCGTATCATTTAAACTTTCTTTTAAAATCTCTATGCTTTTGTCATGAGATTCGCACTTGTTTCCAGATACTTTGTTTTCAAGTGTCTTAATTCGTTGAGGTAGATTGTGTTCTTTCAATTTTTCGATGGTTTCCTTATGGGACTCACAATTGGCTTGTGCTGTCCTCTTCTCAATTTCATCGATGCGTTGTGTCGTTTTCCCGAAATTAAAAGCTCTGTAAACAACGAACCAAACACCTCCGATAACTGTTGCGATACTTCCGATGATGATTCCAATTGATTCTATACTGAAGTTATATTCCATAATATTTACGTCTCTGGTTTACGTTGCAAATATAGGAATATTTTTTGAATTAAAAGCCTTGTTTTACAGGAATTTATAGTTAAAAGTTATTAACATTTTTTGTTAATGAACATCAGAAAATTTTACTTCAAATTCCTAACTCGATATATTCTTTCATATTTTCTTCAAAAGCGACTTTGTTATCGCTGCTTACAGGATCTGCTGAAGGAGCATCAAACGTCAGAGGATTTATGTATTTTCCGTTCTTATTCAACCTGAAATCTAAGTGCGGTCCTGTCGACATTCCTGTGCTTCCTACATAGCCAATCAGTTGACCTTGTTTCACTTTGCTACCTTTTTGTATTCCTTTAGCGAAGCCGTTGAGGTGCATGTAAGTAGTTGTATATGTGTTGTTATGCTTTACCTTTACGTAGTTTCCGCCACCTTTTTTATCCCAGCCTTTTTCTATCACTGTGCCATCTGCTACGGTGACTACAGGCGTTCCTGTTGGTGCTGCGTAATCTACTCCATGATGAGGACGAACTACTTTTGTAACAGGATGTTTTCTGGCATTGGAAAATGTTGAACTGATACGTTTGTAATTCAATGGCGCTTTTAAAAAAGCTTTGCGGAGGTTGTCTCCGTTTTCATCGAAATATTCGCCTTTGTTGTTTTGTTCAAAATAGTATGCATAGTGACCTTCACCACTGTTTTTCAGGTATGAAGCTAATATTCGTCCCATGCCGATACATTCGTCTTTTATATATCTGTTTTCATAAACAACTTTGAATGTGTCGCCGGGTTGTATGCCGAAGAAATCTACTGTCCATGCGTAAATTTCTGATAATTCCATAGTTATGTTTTGGTCTCCGCCAGCTGCTTTCATCGCATTCCATAAAGAAGATTCTATAACTCCTTCTATGTATTCAACTTTAGTCTCTACTTCCTTATGCCCAATCCATGCCGTGAGCGAATCGGTGAGACTGAAAACAGCGTAATCTATTTTGTTGATTTCATAAATCCAGAAAGTGGGGGTAGGAATACTATCACGTGAAATTAAAAACGTGTGCTTCTGTCCTGGTTTTATCTTTCTGATGTCGAAGACCTTACGGTGTTTCTTTTCAATATGAGTGATGGTGTTGTAATCGACATCTTCTTTTAACATGATGTTAGAAAGAAACTGATTCTTCCTGATGGTGTCGACAACGACATCGTAATTGTCGATGCATATTCCGTAAAGATATTCAGGCTCTTTGTTTTTTTTGCTTCCCGATTTGTTGTCGCCAGCATCGCTACATGAAAAGAGAAGGAAACTTGATATAATTAACAATGTACAATTAACAATGTACAATGATTTGTTGAATATATTACGGAATTTCATGAAAGTTTACAATTAATAGTTAATAGTTATCAATTACTTACTGTCTTATTGACTGTACTGACACATTGAATGTCTCCACATGTATCCAAATACGAAAACTGAGAAACCGATATTATTTCTTCTCAGTTTCTCAGTTTCTCATATTTTCAGATTTTATTTATTCAGTGCTTGTTTGTAACCGGCTTCAACGGCTTTGAGGTTGAGATTTACAACTTCTTCGCCTTTTCTTCCGAATTGTTCACGGATACTGTTTTCTATTGTCTCCATTTCAAACCCTAAGAAAGGAACAGCAGCGCCGAATATCACCATATTGGCTGCGCGTACGTTACCGCATTCTTTAGCTAATTCGTCAGCGTCGACGATGATGGCGTTATGTTTCCTCAACTCAGCATAGATTTCTTCGATTTCTGGATAGTTGTCGATGTTGATGAAAGGAGCTTTTGCTGTTATGATGACGCCGTTTTTAGCGAGCATAGGAAGATAACGGAGAGCTTCCATTGGTTCTACAGAGATGATGAGGTCGGCTTTGCCTTCAGCTATTAGGTCTGATGCTATCTCGTTTGATGAGAGGCGAAGGTGTGACTGAACGTCGCCACCTCTTTGGCTCATGCCGTGAACTTCAGCTTGTTTGAGATACATGTTTTTCTCAACAGCAGCGATACCTATACATGATGCGATACTGAGGATACCTTGACCGCCAACACCTGCTAATATAATGTCTTTCTTCATGATTGTCTGTTTTTTGATGTTAATTAATTTGCTGCTTTCTTTGCACGCATCTTTCTGCTTAATGTCTGGATACATTCACGACGTGGAATGATGACCGACACTCCTTCGTATGCCAACTCTTCTTTGATGACTTGTACGTTAGCCTCGTGTTGGTTTGGCAAAGGCTTGATGACTCTGATATGTTCTGGAGCTACGCCTAAACCTGCACAGATGCTTTCCAAACGTCCTTCTGCTGATGACTTCTGACCGCCTGTCATACCTGTTGTGGAGTTGTCTAAGATCATGACGACGATGTTGTTCTTGTTATTGACAGCGTCTAACAAGCCTGTCATGCCTGAGTGTGTGAATGTTGAGTCGCCGATACAAGCTACTGCTGGATAGAGGCCTGCTTCTGATGCTCCGATTGCCATGGTGATACTTGCGCCCATGTCGACGGTACTGTTGATAGAGTTGAGTGGAGGTGTTGCGCTGAGTGTGTAGCAACCGATGTCGCCGAAGACTCTGCCTCTTTCATATTCTGACATAGCTTCGTTGAGAGCTCTGAAAGAATCCCAGTGAGGACATCCGTCGCACAATTTTGGAGGACGAGCTTTGACCAATTCCGGAATAGGAGCGCCTGTTTCAAAAGGTCTGCCCACAGCTTTAGCGGCGATGTTGGGATTGAGTTCGCCGTCGCGTGGCAATGTGCCGTCTAAACGTCCGTGAACCGGCTTGCCTGTTGCCAAAAGTCCTTTCAATAATTCTTCAACAATTGGATAACCTTCTTCCATGACTAAGATTTCATCGCATTCATCATAGATCTTCTGAATCATGGCGATTGGAAGTGGATATTGGCTTATCTTCAATACTGGATATGGAATAGTCTCGTTGTTGTAATTCTCTTTCAAATAGTTATATGCGAGACCACAAGCGATGATACCTAATTTCTTGTCTGTACCTTCGAAATATTTGTTAAAACCGCTCTCGTTGCTGTCTTGTTTCATAACTGCTTGTTTTTGAAGCAAGTCTTTATATTGTTTTCTTGCGATAGCAGGAAGCAACACGAACTGACGTAAGTTTGAAGGAAGAGCCAACTCGTTTTGTTGACGTTTGTCGGTACATACGACGCCGGCGCGAGAGTGAGCCAAACGTGTTGTGACGCGTAACATTACAGGAGTTCCGACTTTCTCTGAGAGGTCGAAAGCGTAACGTGCCATGTCGTAAGCCTCTTGTTGATTTGATGGTTCGAGAAGAGGAATGAGGGCGAACTTGGCGTAAGTACGTGAGTCTTGCTCGTTTTGTGATGAGTGCATCGATGGGTCGTCGGCAGCGAGAACTACCATACCGCCGTTGACGCCTGTCACAGCTGAGTTGATGAATGGGTCGGCAGCGACGTTAACACCAACGTGTTTCATACATACTAATGAACGTTTGCCTGCGTATGACATACCGATAGCGCTTTCCATAGCTGTCTTTTCGTTAGCAGACCATAAAGCGCGGATGCCTAATTCTTTAGCTTCTTTTGAGCCTTGGATGAACTCCATAATCTCTGTTGACGGTGTGCCTGGATAAGCATAAACACCTGAAAGACCAGCGTCGATGGCGCCTTGTGCAATGGCTTCATCTCCAAGTAATAAAATCTTCTTCATTATTATTTGATTTTGTTATTAAATTTACAATTATTATACGTTTGCAAATGTAACAAAATCTTTTGGAATTTCAATGGATATTTTTGAAAAAAAACTATGACACTGACTTGTTGAGACCTTGAGACGCCCAATTACATCTCTTTTATTTTTTCAGGTGTAATATGTTACGTCTCTACTTGGTGATTCGGCATTTTTTTTTAACAATCAATCAATATAATTGTTATCTTTGGAGATGTTTTTTTTGAAGAGATTTGTCAATTAATATTTTACAAAAATGCGTAATAATAGAGTATTTAGACGTAATAATATGAATAAAGTCATCGGTGGCGTTTGCTCCGGATTGGCTGATTATTTTAATATTGACGTGGTTTTGGTGAGAATAATCTTTGCCGCGTCTTTCTTATTTGCCGGCGTCGGAGGTGGATTATATCTTCTTCTGTGGATATTGGTGCCTGCTGATAATTATATTGATTATCAATGAAACAAAAATAATATACTGTTGTTATATGAAAAAATCATGACACATTGGATGTGTTCGTTCGGACACATATCCCGCCGAAGTGAACACATTCGATGCGTCCCAACTTGTTGACTTGTTAAACCGTTGACTCAAAAAATAGGTATGGAATACAAAGATTACTATAAGATATTAGGTGTGGAGCGTTCGGCTTCGCAAGATGACATCAAGAAGGCTTATCGTAAGTTGGCGGTGAAATATCACCCAGACAAGAATCCTGATGACAAGGTGGCAGAAGAGAAGTTTAAAGAAATCTCAGAGGCTTATCAGGTCTTGGGCAATGCCGACTCACGCAAGAAATATGATGAACTTGGCGCGAACTGGAAACAATATGAGAATGCAGGTTTCGGTGGTTTCGGCGGTGGAGCGCAAGGCTTCAGCGCGAGCGGCTTCTCCGATTTCTTCGATATGTTTTTCGGAGGACAAGGCGGGGGAGCTGGCTTCGACATAAGAGACTTTATGGGCGGGGGACGTCGCTCGACACGTCCAGCTAAGGGTAGCGACCTCAACGCTACTATCAACATGACTCTGCTCGAAGCTTATCAAGGCTCGCAACGTATGCTCGACCTCAACGGAAGCTCCATAAAGATAACCATAAAACCAGGAGTGCGCGACGGACAAGTGTTGCGTCTCAAAGGTAAAGGTAATCCAGGCCGTAACGGAGGCGACAACGGCGATCTTCTCATAAAAGTCGTCATAACCAACGACCCTGTCTATCAACGTGATGGCGATGATCTTATAAGAAATATCAATATAGACATATACACCGCTATACTCGGTGGAAAGATTACCATCAGCACACTCAAAGGCGATGTCAATGTCCCGATAAAACCTCAGACTCAAAACAACAGCACACTGCGACTCAAAGGTCTCGGTATGCCACATTACGGTAAAGAAGGCGCCGGCGCATTGCTGCTGAAAGTGCAACTCCTACTGCCAGAACATTTCTCGCAAAAAGAATTGGAACTCATCAAAGAAGCTTCTGAGGTTTGAAACTGAGAAATCAGAAAAATTGAAAAACTGAAAATGAGTCCGGTTAGGGACGACAGAATATAGGCAGGTGTGAAGTGAAACGGAACACCTGCCGAGGAGAAGTTGAGGAAGCACGGATTTCGCAGATTTCCTATATGTTTGTAGATGATGATATTTTATTATAGTAGCGACCAATGCGTTAGGGATTGGAGCGGCATCCTTTGCGAGTTTTTTTCGGGAACGGGAACGGGAATTGGGAATGGAACGGAGACTATGAAGCGAGGTGAAAATAGAGCGAGCAAAGATATAGCGGAAAGCCCGACGGCTTGCCGGAACGCCCATATTAATTTGTAATGTAGTTATGTAGTAATGAAGTTATGTAGTAATGAAGTAATGAAGAATTAATAGTTGATAGTTAATAGTTAATAGTTAATAGTTAATAGTTAATAGTTAATAGTTGGCTTATTGACACTGACACTGACTTTGACTACTAACTACTAACTCATAACTATTAACTCTACTCCATAACTCCATAACTCCATAACTCCATAACTTCATAACTAAAAAAGTCATTAACGCGTCTCTACTTGGTGACTCGGTGACTCAGGGACTCGGTGACTCAAAAAAATCTTTAGACTTTAGACTTTAGACTGTAGACTTTTCTTATCTTTGCACAATTACAGTGACTTTATCATCGTTGTTGTAATTATGCATTATGAATTAAGAATTATGAATTAATATGTTGACCAAAATACGAACTTTTATCATCTTTACTTTTTTGTTGTTATTTGGCATTGCTGCTCACGCTCAAGAAAATAATGTCAAAGGTTTTGTTTATGAGAAGTCGACGGGCGAGCCGATGATGTTCTGTAATGTGTATCTTAAAGGTACGACCTACGGTGCTTCCACTGACCTCAACGGCTTCTTCAACATCACGAAGATTCCTGAAGGCGATTATGTCATCTACGTCACCAACCTCGGCTATGATACCATTAAGGAGAATGTCAGATTGCAGGATAATGTGGTCTTGAATAAAAAATATTATCTCGAGGAGTCTTCGGTGGTGCTTGCGGCTGTCAATATCACTGCCGACAAGATAGAGGCGCGTACCGAGACCAAGACTTCCGTCATCAATGTGACACCTAAGTCGATCACTAAAATTCCGACTATGGGCGGTCAGGCCGACCTCGCGCAGTATCTGCAAGTCATTCCGGGTGTTATCTTCACTGGTGACCAAGGCGGACAGCTTTATATCAGAGGTGGCTCGCCGATACAGAACAAAGTGTTGCTCGACGGCATGGTGGTCTATAATCCTTTCCACTCCATCGGCTTGTTCTCTGTCTTCGACACCGACATCATAAGAAACGCCGAGATTTATACGGGAGGCTTCGGCGCTGAATACGGCGGTCGCATCTCTTCAGTGATGGACATCACCACGCGCGATGGTAATAAGAAACGCCTCGCAGGTAAGCTGAGCGCCAGCACTTTCGGAGCTAAGGTGATGCTCGAAGGTCCTCTTAAAAAAGCCAAAGAACAAGATGATATGACAGCTTCGTTTATCATCTCGGCAAAAAACTCTTACCTCGATAAGACTTCACAAACGGTTTATAAACCTATCTTGAAAGGCAACGACTTACCTTATACATATAATGACATCTACGGCAAGATTTCTCTTAACTCAGCCAACGGAAGTAAGATCAACTTCTTCGGATTTAACTTTACCGATGATGTAATAAATTATAAATCAATATCTAATTTCGGTTGGGATTCGTACGGCGGCGGTGTTAATTTCGTGGTGATACCAGGTAAATCGCCGACGATGATAGAAGGTAACGTGGCGTATTCCGACTACACTGCGACGCTCGAAGAAGCTAACAACCCGAACAGAATGAGTTCCATCAACGGCTTCAACGCAGGATTCGCCTTCACTTATTTCGTCGGGAAAAATACCTTGAAATATGGTGTCGAGATGCTCGGGTTTAAAACAGTCTTCGATTATTTCAAGTCGAATGGTATTCATATCAGCCAAATCGATAACACTACGGAACTCGGAGCTTACATAAAATATAAGGCTCAGTTCGACAAGCTTATCTTGGAGCCTAGCTTCAGAATACAGGCTTATGCCTCGCTTTCGGAGGTCTCTCCGGAACCTCGTCTCGCCATAAAATATAACGTGACGGATTGGTTTAGAGTCAAGGCCGCCGGCGGTCTCTACTCGCAGAACCTCATCGCCGCCAATAGCGACCGCGATGTGGTGAACCTCTTCTACGGATTCTTGTCGGGACAGGCTAATATTCCTTCTACATTTAACGGCGAAAAAGTCACGTCGAAACTGCAGAAAGCCATACATTATATAATAGGTGCGGAATTCGATGTCGTCAATAACATGACTCTCAATGTGGAAGGTTATTATAAGGATTTCAATCAGCTGACGAGTATGAACAGAAATCAGAAATATTCTGACCACGAGGCACCTTTGGGAACGCCTGAATTGCTGAGAAAAGATTTTATGGTAGAGAAGGGCAGAGCCTACGGACTCGACATCTCGTTGAAATATGAAAACATGCGTTGGTATCTCTGGGGCGCGTATTCCTTGGGTTATGTCAATAAAGATTATGAAGATCTCGATAAGGAGATTCATACATATCGCACTCATTACGACCGCCGTCATAACGTAAACCTTATGGCGACCTACACCGCAGGCTCTAAGCATCAATGGGAAATCAGCGCGCGATGGAACTTCGGAACAGGTTTCCCTTTCACGCAGGTGAGCGCATTTTATGAGAAACTGCCTTACGATAACATTTACTTCGACCCTTATACCGAAAGCGGTTACTTGGGAATCATCTACGGCGAACTTAACAAAGGTCAGCTGCCGACTTATCATCGCTTGGACTTAGACGTGAAACGTAAATTCTACTTCACAGAAAATGTTGTCCTTGAAGCCGACTTCAGCGTGACTAACGTCTATGACAGACAAAATATTTTCTACATCGACATTGTATCGACAGAGTTTATCTATCAGCTGCCTCTGATGCCAAGTGTCGGCTTAACATTATCATTCTAATCATTATGAAAAAACCTTCAGCAAAAATATGTCCCCGTGAACTTATAGCTCATGGGGATATTCGTATCGACAATTATTATTGGCTTAACGAACGCGAGAATCCAGAAGTTATTGATTATCTTGAACAAGAGAATCGTTATGTGGAGGAGATGATGAGGGATACGGAGCCTCTGCAACAGAAACTATATGAGGAAATATTGGGACGTATCAAGCAAGATGATGTCTCTTATCCGGTGAAAAGAAACGGCTACTATTACTACACCCGCTTCGAAGAAGGTAAGGAATATCCTGTCTATTGTCGCCGTAAGGATAATATGGAAAATCCGGAACAGATTCTCTTAGATGTCAATGAGATGGCTCAAGGTTATCATTATTATGACATCGGGGCTTATTCCGTAAGTCCTGATAATAATATGCTCGCTTATAGCGTCGATACAGTGAGCCGTCGGCAGTATGATATTTGTTTTAAAGGGATTGAGGGGGAAAGAGTTAAAGGGTTAGAGGATGAAAGGTTTAAAGGTTTGGAGGGTGAGGTTATCAGGAATACTACGGGGAATATGGTGTGGGCTAATGATAACGAGACGGTTTTCTATAGCGTGAAAGATGAGTCGCTGCGTTCGTGTAAGATTATGCGTCATAAACTCAATACTTCTCCCGATGATGACGTACTCGTTTATTATGAAGAAGATACGGCTTTCAACTGTTTCGTCGGTAAGTCGAAGTCGAAGCGATATATCATGATAGTGTCGGAGAGCACGCTTTCTTCGGAGATACGTTTTTTAGACGCCGACAATCCTTGCGGAGAGTTTAAGATCTTTCAGAAACGTCAAGATGATATGCTTTATGGAATAGGTCATTATGAAGATCATTTCTATATCTTGACGAATGCCGATGGTGCTAAGAACTTCAAGGTCATGAAGACTCCCGTCGATAAGACAGAGAAAGAAAACTGGGTAGAGTTAATCTCACATCGCGATGATGTCTTGATAGAGGACTTCGATTTATTCGCCGATTTCCTTGTCATCGAAGAACGACATCAAGGTCTTGTGAAGATAAGGGTCATGACATGGGATACTATAGAATCTCACGTAGATACATACGGACGTATGTATCAAAAAGAAATAACCGATTATTACATCGACTTCGGCGAGCCGACCTACACCGCATATTCGGCAGGATGCCCCGACTTCGACTCGCATCTTTTGCGATATGGCTACAACTCCATGACGACGCCGGCTTCTCTTTATGAATATGATATGATAAAACGCGAGGCTGTCTTGTTGAAACGTCAGGAGATAGTCGGCGGCTATGAGCCTTCAGATTATGTAACGGAACGTCATTTCGCTCCTTCGCACGACGGCGTGATGGTGCCTATCTCTTTGGTATATAAAAAAGGTTTGAAACGCGACGGCAGTAACCCTTTGGTACTTTATGGCTACGGCTCGTATGGCAGCAGCATGGACGCTTACTTCTCATCGGCGCGACTGAGTTTGTTGGACAGAGGCTTCGTATGGGCGATAGCTCATATCAGAGGCGGAGAGGAATTAGGACGGCAGTGGTATGAAGACGGCAAACTGCTGAAGAAGAAAAATACCTTCTTGGATTTTATTTATTGCGGTAAGTATCTCGTGAACGAAGGCTTTACGAATCATGATAAGATGTTCGCGATGGGAGGAAGCGCGGGAGGCTTGCTCGTGGGTGCTGTCGCTAATATGGCTCCGGAGATGTGGCGTGGCATCATAGCGCAGGTGCCTTTCGTCGATGTGGTGACGACGATGTTAGATGAAAGTATTCCTCTTACGACAGGAGAATACGATGAATGGGGAAATCCTAATGTTAAAGAATATTATGATTATATGAAATCGTATTCGCCTTACGATAACGTGGAAAGAAAAAATTATCCTGCAATGTTGATCACGACGGGCTTGCACGATAGTCAGGTGCAGTATTGGGAACCGGCAAAATGGGTCGCGAAATTACGTGAACTTAAAACAGACGACAATCCGTTATATCTTAAAACTAACATGGACTTCGGTCACGGCGGAGCATCAGGACGCTTCGAAGGGATAAAAGAGATTGCCTTGGAGTATGCGTTTCTTTTGAGTCTCTGAGCCTCTGAGTCGATAAGTTTGATTATTGTTGAAAAAATCTGTAGACCGTAGACCGTAGTCTGTAGACTTTTATTATATTTGCATAAACAAACTTATTGACTTATTGTCTTACAGACTTTATAGACTTAAATCATGAACATATATCAGCTTTTTGTCAGGACTTTTGGAAATAAAAATATAAATCCTATTTTCGATGGAGATAAGTCGCAGAATGGATGTGGCACTTTCGCTAATATCAACGATAATGCCTTGGAAGCACTTAAATCTTTAGGAATTACTCATATATGGCTGACGGGAATTATTCGTCATTCGAGCATGACAGCATATCCCGACTTGGGAATTAAAGCTACCAACCCGCTCATCACTAAAGGTAAAGCTGGCTCGCCTTATTCTATAATGGATTATTACGACATCGACCCTGACCTTGCTGTCAATCCCCAGAACAGAATGGAGGAGTTTGAAGAGACATTGCAACGTATTCATGACAAAGGCTTTAAGGTGATAATAGACTTCATTCCTAATCATCTCGCTCGAGAATATAAGTCGTTATGCAAGCCTTACGATGTGGAAGAGTTCGGCGAATACGATAATAAAAACGTTAGCTTTGATAAAGATAATAATTTCTATTACTGTCCTAATCAAGAATT
>JAZOCI010000153.1:0-19215 GCA_045596465.1 Bacteroidales bacterium
GCTCCTATGTGAGCGAAACCCTTAGCGCCACCGCCGCTTAGCACCACTCCGACACGAGGACGGATCAATATGGTGTCAGATGACTGGGCTCTAACGTTTTGACAAAAGGCAAAAGACAAAAGTATGAGGAGAACTAAGAACTTAGAACCTTGAACTAAGAACTTAGAACCTTGAACTTCCGACTTTTGACTTCTGACTTCCGACATAGGATTTAAGATTTTAGATTTCTATTCCTCTCTTCCGTGGCAGTTCTTATATTTCTTGCCACTGCCACATGGACATGGGTCGTTACGTCCTACTTTCTTCTCCACATGAATAGGCTGTGTCACCTGACGTTCTTGTGTGTTGCTGTGCGATTGCGACAACAAATCGTTACGTTGTTCCTTTAACTTACTTCTGTCGATGGCTCTCGCTCTTTGTTCTCTCACCTGACTGCCGTCTTGCATAGGAACGTCGGCACGCATCAAGAATGAAATGACTTCGGTGTTGATCTTCTGTATCATCTGCTTGAACATATTGAACGACTCGAACTTATAAATCAACAGAGGATCTTTTTGTTCGTAATGTGCGTTCTGTACAGAATGTTTCAACTCATCTAACTCGCGGAGGTGTTCCTTCCACGACTCGTCGATGATGCCGAGCGTGATGAATTTCTCCACTGCCAACGTCACTTCCTTAGCCCCGTTCTCTACGGCTTTCTTCAGATTGACAACCACATTCATGCTCTTCTTGCCATCGGTGAATGGGATAAGGATATTCTCGTATTGTGTGTTCTTTTGTACGTTCTCTATCACTGGCAATGTCTTCTCGCCAATGACGCGTGTCTTGTTGTTATATACTTCAAGAGCCTTGTCAAACAGCTTCTCTGAAAGTACGTCTAACTTGCCGCGTTTGAATTCGTCTTCTTTAAAAGGAAGGTCGAGACCCATTGTCGAAAGTACTTCTAACTGTAATCCTTCGTAATCGTTGCTTTCTTGGAATTTCTCTATCAACGATTCGCCGAGGTCGTACATCATATTATTAATGTCTATCGAAAGACGTTCTCCGAACAAGGCATGACGTCTCTTTTCATATATCGCCTCGCGCTGCGAGTTCATCACGTCGTCGTATTCAAGGAGATGCTTACGTGTACCGAAGTGGTTCTCTTCCACTTTCTTCTGTGCCTTCTCTATCTGTTTCGTAATCATAGAGTGTTGGATCACTTCACCTTCTTGTAAGCCTAATCTGTCCATGATAGGAGCGATGCGGTCGGAACCGAACATACGCATGAGGTCGTCTTCCAACGACACGAAGAACTGTGAGCTACCGTTGTCGCCCTGACGACCAGAACGACCGCGTAACTGACGGTCGACACGACGCGACTCATGACGCTCGGTGCCTATGATAGCCAAACCGCCTGCCTCCTTGACGCCAGGTCCTAACTTGATGTCGGTACCACGACCTGCCATGTTGGTAGCGATTGTCACTGTTCCTGCTTGTCCCGCGTCTTTAACGACTTGTGCTTCCTTAGCGTGCAGCTTAGCATTCAAGACGTTATGTTTTATGCCTTTACGGGTGAGCATACGTGAGAGAAGCTCAGAGACTTCAACGGAGGTCGTACCAACCAAAACAGGACGACCTTCTGCAACAAACTCTTCTATGTGTTCGATGACAGCATTGTATTTCTCGCGTTTTGTCTTATAAATCAAATCTTCAGCGTCGATACGTGCTATCGGCTTGTTGGTAGGAATGACGACCACGTCTAACTTATAGATGTCCCAGAACTCGCCGGCTTCTGTCTCAGCGGTACCTGTCATACCAGCAAGTTTATGATACATACGGAAGTAGTTCTGTAATGTGATAGTGGCGTAGGTCTGTGTAGCTGCTTCAACTTTAACGTTTTCTTTTGCCTCGACAGCTTGGTGCAATCCGTCTGACCAACGGCGTCCTTCCATGATACGTCCGGTCTGCTCATCGACGATCTTAATCTTGTTGTCCATGATGACGTAATCGACGTCTTTCTCAAATAAGGTATAAGCTTTAAGAAGCTGCTGCACTGTATGCAGGCGTTCCGATTTCTCGGAGAAGTTACGAAGCAGTTCCGATTTCTTTATCACTTTCTCGTCGTTGGAGAGTCCGCTGCGTTCGAGTTCTGCTATCTCAGAACCTACGTCAGGCAAGATGAAGAATGTCGGCTCGTTATAAGCTTTTGTGAGTTCGTCGATACCTTTTTCTGTGAGGTCGACGCTATGTAGTTTCTCATCGATTACGAAATAGAGTTCATCGTCGATGATGTGCATGTTTTTCTGTTGTTCTTGCAGATAAAATCCTTCAGTCTTCTGCATCAAGGCTTTCATACCTTCCTCGCTGAGGAATTTTATCAAGGCGTTGTTTTTAGGAAGACCTCTGTAGGCGCGGAAGAGCTGGTCGGCGCCATGGCGTTTCTGCTCTTCGGTGGCGTTAGGATCTGTCAATATTTTCTTAGCTTCAGCCAAGCATAATGTCACCAATCTCTTCTGAGCTTCATAAAGTTTCACTACGTCAGGTTTAAGGACGTCGAACTCTTGATGGTCGCCGCGTGGAGTTGGTCCTGATATAATTAAAGGAGTACGAGCGTCGTCTATCAAGACGGAGTCGACCTCGTCGACGATAGCGAAATGATGTTTGCGTTGAACTAACTCTTCCGGATTGCCGGTCATGTTGTCGCGGAGGTAGTCGAAGCCGAACTCGTTGTTCGTACCGTAAGTGATGTCAGCGAGATAAGCGTTACGGCGTGCTTGTGAGTTAGGCTCGTGCTTGTCGATGCAATCTACTGTCAAGCCGAGAAATTCGTAAATCGTTCCCATCCACTCGGAGTCACGTTTTGCGAGGTAGTCGTTGACGGTGACTACGTGTACGCCACGACCTGCTAAGGCGTTGAGATATACAGGGAAAGTAGCGACTAAAGTCTTACCCTCACCAGTAGCCATCTCGGCAATCTTGCCTTGATGCAAAACGGCGCCACCTATGACCTGAACATTATATGGAACCATGTCCCAAGTGATGGTGTTACCGCCTGCGACCCAGCTGTTGTCGTAATAGACTTTGTCGCCCTCAACATTGATATGATCGAATTTCGCTGCGAGCTCGCGGTCTAATTCTGTGGCTGTAGCTTCAACGACTTCATTCTCCTTAAAACGTTTGGCTGTCTCTTTCAATACTGCAAAAGCCTCAGGCATAATCTTGTAGAGAGCTTCTTCAATCTTTTCTAACTGTTGTTTCTCGAGTTTGTCGACTTGTTCATAAATCTCGTTTTTCTTCTCGAGTTCGAGATCGTCGTTTTCGGCTTTCAGTTTCAGTTCTTTGATGCGGGTTTCGTCCTCAGCGATGTAATTGTTTATATATTCCTTAAATTCAACAGTCTTGTGACGAAGCGCGTCTATGTCTAAATCTTTAATTTTTTCGTAAGCTTCTAAAGTTTTATCAAGAATCGGCTGCAAGGCTTTGTTATCGCGCGATGCTTTGTTACCGAATAATTTAGCTAAAAAACCCATATCTATTTTGTTTTAATTTAATTCAATTTCTTTGCGACTCTGTGTCTCTGATTATCAAACTTTGTGCAAAAATAACGATTTTTATATTATTTTTTGTGATAATATTTATAAATTCTTTCTATATGATAATCAAGGTGTTGGTCGGGTGATGGAGCTGGCGCCATACCTATTTTGTTGTTCTCGCCTAAAATAATGTAATCGGGAAATGTTTTAATCTGATAATCTTCAAGAAGTATTATGTCGTCGCCGAGATTTAGCAGTTCCCAATTATATCCTTTATTATCAAACATTTGCTTGAAATTGTCGAAACTTTCTTTCGTGGCGATGGTGATGATCTTGACATTGTCGTTCCATTGCTGCGAAAATTCTTTTAACATGTTGAACTGATAATCTGTCATGTTCGAGACTTGATTGACAAATTGAAGTAAAATTATATTGTTTTCATAATCAGAGGGTTTTACAATTTCGCCATTTCTGTTTTTTAATGAAAAATCAGGCGCGTCAGTGTTGAATGACAGTCTGTTTATTTGCTTTAAAATATCGTTGATAATTTCTTTATTCTTCTGATTTTTAGTATTTTGAGAAATGTTTTTTATGTAGTTCAGAATCTGTATTCTCTCGTCAGGTTTTTCGTAATACATTCTTTTCAGATTCCAAGCTATGATGATTTCTGCCAAATCTTGATTTTCTGACAAAAAGGCATCTTTTTCGTTAAAATATTTTAAGAAATTGTCATAGTTGGAATAAAGCAAATTATTTATGTCAGATGGATTGAAATGATTTGAGCTGAGATAAGTCGGGAAAATCTCTTGAAACAGATTCATGTATGCAGGGTGCGAATATAAAATCTTTTGTTTGTTAAAGTATTGATTTATAACTTTTTTAGCATTATCGTTATTGATCACCATCTGCAAAGCTGCCTTGCGATAACGAATATTGTCTCTCACAAAATCGGAATTTATCTCGCGTAATTCTCTTTCGATATGATTATCAATGCTGTCGAGCATGGAACTCTGACGAGCTCTGTAAATCTTATTGAAGTTGTTCAAGATGAAATCGTCGATGATTATATTTGACATATAATATTGATAATAAAGACCTTCATCTTCAGAATTCACGATTTTTATACTTGGATTCCGACGTTCGAAATAAGATGCGTTATCGTCTTGTTCCGGGATTTCAATCTCGATTTCGTAAGTCGAATTTGGCTTCAGCAGAATGTCAACGCGTTCAAGGTCAACAGCGATTTGTGCTAAAGTGACGTCTTTTATCTCAGCTTCGATGTCGAATTTTCCTTCTTTGTCAGATTTCGTCTCATAAATCGTAGTCTGCTCATAAGTCAGCATATCGTTGTAAATCAATAGTCTGACTAAAGCGTTTTCTTTGTTCTTGGCTTCTGATGAGATTTTACCTTTTATTACTACATTCTGTGAAAAGACCTCGATGTTTGCCAAAAGCAACAGTATCAATATTAAACGGATTTTATTTTTCATAACAACCTTCTTTTAAATCTTAGAATATGATAAGTTTTCAGGTTTTTAGATTCTCAATTTCTTTAATAACGATTTCCGGGACAAATTCTTTTACGGAATAACTGTGTTTTAACAAATCTCTTACCACAGTCGATGAGACGCAACGCAACGACGGATCTGTCAAGAAGAAAATCGTTTCTATCTCGGGACATATTTTTTTGTTTGCCTCCGCTATTGCCGTTTCATATTCCAAGTCGGCACTTCCGCGCAAGCCTCTTATGATAAAATCGGCTCCGACGCTTTTGCAAAAGTCTACCGTAAGTCCTTTATAATGTGTGGTTTTTACTTGCGGATAATCGGCAAAGACATCTTTTATCCATTTGATGCGTTGCTCCAAGCTGAAGACGTTTTTCTTCATTATGTTTTCGCCAATCGCAATGATTACCTCGTCGAAGAGAGGCAAGGATTTCAATATTATATTTTCATGACCTTTTGTTATAGGGTCGAAAGAACCCGAGAATACAGCTTTTTTCATGTTTTTTTAAGTCTAAAGTCTACGGACCTAAGTCAATAAGTAATTATTCATTGTAAATTATTCAATATCTCTTCTCCTAATGTTTCTTTCAGAGATATGAAGGTCTTCTCAAAAAACTCATTGAGGTTGTTTTTGTTCAAGAGATATACTTTCGTTATTCCTTCTTCGGTTTGAGGTTTAGGTTTGAAATCGTCGCTTGACGACATCAAGAACCAAGATGTTTTCTTTAGAGTCCATTGATTGTTAAGAAGATAGCAGTGATGCGTGGAAGGCAGTTCTCTTATTATCTTAAGATTGTCGATTGCGGTTTCTTCTCTCACCTCGCGCATGGCGGCGACATCAGTAGCTTCGTTTTTCTCGATATGACCTTTCGGTAAATCCGGAATTCCGTTCCTTTCTATCGCCACGATTGCGTTATTGATAAGGACTACGCCACCAGCTGCCGGAGCAAAACGAAATATTTTTTTCAAGACAGCTGCCAAAACCTCGTTGTCGACCTCGTCGATATAAAGATTTTCATCGCCGTTCTCCAACCATTTTTTTATTTTATCTATCGTATTCTCAAATAGTTGTATCGGCAACTTGTTGCTGTCAATATCCATATCCAAAAAATGTTCAAAAAAATTTCTGCAAACAAGCGTCTTATTATTGCAAAAAAGTCTATACATTTGCCAAAAATTTAAAGGTTAATTTTATGAACGAACAAGAAACATCAATGGCACTTGCCAGTTTCCTTTTGCAAATTAAAGCAATTAAATTGAATCCTGCAAATCCTTTTACATGGGCATCAGGATTGAAAAGTCCTATCTACTGCGACAATCGCGTGACATTGTCATATCCACAAGTTAGGACTTTCATCCGTGAAGGATTCGTTAAAATGTGTTTAGACAAGTTTGGCAAACCTGATGTTATTGCGGGTGTTGCTACAGGCGGAATCCCTCAGGGAGCTCTCGTTGCACAAGAGTTAGGATTGCCTTTCGTTTATGTACGCTCAGAGAAGAAATCTCACGGCATGAACAACCAAGTGGAAGGTATCATCAATAGCGGACAGTCTGTCGTGATTATCGAAGACCTTGTTTCTACAGGCAAATCGAGCTTGAATGCTGTTGAAGCTCTACGCGAAAAAGGCGCTATCATCAAAGGTATGCTCGCTATCTTTACCTACGGAATGGACGTCGCAACAGAGAATTTCAAGAACAACAACTGTCAATTGTTCACATTGACAAACTACAACACATTAGTGCAGAAAGCTGCAGAAGAAAGCTACATCAGAGAAGACGATTTAGCTTCTTTAATGGAATGGAAAAAAGATCCTCAGGCTTGGAGCAACGCAAGAATTTGAGTCTGCAAGTCAATAGGAGATAACAAGTCAACGAGTAGGGACGTATCAATGATTCACGTGATATGAACAGACATTGATACGTCTTTTTTTTAACCGTAGAGGACAAAGATTATGATTTTCAAAAGTGATTGGGTGAAAAGTCAACGTTCTGAGAAAGAGTTGTTCGAATATATGGGAGATATGAATAATATGCCCCATGTTTTGCCGGAACAAGTAGTGAATGTTATAGCCGACATCGACAATCTGTCGTTTACGATACAAGGCATGGGAAGCATTGCTTTGCGCGTGGCGAAACGTGAACCTAACAAACTGATACAACTCGTTCCAGAAGGAAAGACTCCTTTTCAATTCGTATTGAACGTCTATATAAGAGATATTAAGTCACTGTGTCACCAAATAGCCAAGTCTGAGTCAATGTCAGAGCCTGAATCAGAATGTTGCTTCGAGATAGACGCTCAGCTTAATCCTCTGATGCAGATGATGGCATCACGACCATTGCAGAATCTCGTTAATATGATGAGTGCAGAGTTTGAGAAATTGAGAATCTGAGGAACTGAGAATCTTTGACTTTTCAGATTCTCGAGCTTTCAAGTTCTCAGATTATAAATAAAATTTCCTTCAAATCACAAACGACTTCACGGTCGTTTTTTTCTTTTAAGATAAGACGCCCGAACTTGTCGTAGCCTACAATCATCATTTCTTTCACGCAACCTTCATGTTCATAGAAACTCCATTGCTTGTGGCGATACAGATGATTAATGTAACTGTTGGCTGTTGAAATTTGACTCTGACTCTGACACTTGTAGACTTGTAGATTTGTAGAATCGTAGACTTCCAAAAGAAGTTTCTCCAAATCATAATCCTTTCCTGTTATCATCTTCATCGAGATTGGATTGGGAAGACTTTCATCGAAAGATTCTTGATTTACGTTAAGACCTATGCCGACGATTGAAGTCCCGAGCATCATTCCTTTGATTTCGTTTTTAATCAAGATGCCAGCTATTTTTTTGTCGTTATAATAAATGTCGTTAGGCCATTTTATGAAGAGAGAATCCTCGGGAAGATAATTTTTCAAGACATTAATCATTGCGACGGAGACAATCTGGGTTAGAAGAAACTGATTTTCAGCTTTAAGGAAATTCATGTCGAGCGCGATGCTGAGAAGCAGATTTTTTCCTTTTTCACTATGCCATACGTTCTTGCCTTGACCTTTGCCCGAAGTCTGGAAATCTGTAACGACAACATTATCAGAAATATCAACGCCTTCATCGAGAAGATTCTGAAGATATTGATTAGTAGATTCTATATTTTTAAATAGAGTTATTTTCATTGCAATCGCAAAAATAAAGATTTTGCACAATCAATATGCGGTTTTTCTAAAATAATTCATAATGCATAATTCATAATTCATAATTAAAAAACTGTAGACTGTAGACCGTAGTCTGTCGACTTTTTATTATCTTTGCACAAATTAAATTTTTTAAAAGTTATGAGAGTAAGACACGAATCAGATAATCCTGAAAATGTAGTATCTGCTGTTGTTGAGTCAATGCAGGAACTTAAAGCAAAAGACGTTGTATCATTAGATTTGAGAGACATATACTCATCGGTGACAGACTATTTTGTCATCTGTCATGCGCAGTCAAAGACACAGGTTTCTGCCATTGCTGACAAAATTCTTGACGATCTTCGCGACAATCATCATGTCAAGCCATATCATTACGAAGGTTTTGAAAATGCGGAATGGATTTTGATAGACTATATCGACGTAGTAGTTCATGTCTTCTTGGAGCCAAAACGTGACTTTTACAAATTAGAATCGTTGTGGGCTGACGCAGAAAGAACTTCTTACGAAGATTAAGTTTAACGCATTTTAAAACAACTGATTAGATGGAGAATAACAATTCTTTCGGAAATTTTTCAAACGACAATAACAACAACAAACCAAAAAAGAAATTTAGTTTTTATTGGATTTATGTGATCTTGACAGCGATATTTCTCGGTTCGATGTTTTTCAACGGACCGAAAGACGCAGAAGAAATCAATAAGGGAAAATTGATAACATTGCTTCGTGACAGAGATGTCGAGAAGATAAACTTGGTTAATGGCGAGATTGCCGAGATTTATCTTAACGAGAACGGCTTGAACAAATATTTTCCTGACGAGAAATCCAACAGTTTCAACCAAATGCCAAACTATACTCTCCGTATAGCTTCAGTGGAACGCTTTGAGCAGGATTTGGAAGCGGCACAGGAAGGTTTTGAAGACCCGATTTATCCTCATGTGGAGAAACGTCACAATTGGGGTTCGGAGATCATCTCATGGATTTTGCCTTTGGTGTTGATATTCGGTTTCTGGTTTTTGATAATCAGAATGATGGGTCGAGGTGGCGGTGCTGGCGGTGGCGGTAATGTTTTTAATATCGGCAAATCGCAGGCTAAGTTATACGACAACGCTTCAGATGTGAAAGTGACATTCAAAGATGTGGCAGGTTTGGAAGAGGCAAAAGAGGAAGTTGTGGAAGTCGTTGACTTCTTGAAGAATCCTAAGAAATATACGCGTCTCGGCGGTAAGATCCCTAAAGGCGTTTTGTTGGTAGGTCCTCCTGGAACAGGTAAGACTTTGTTAGCCAAGTCGGTGGCAGGTGAAGCTAACGTTCCTTTCTTCAGCATCTCGGGTTCCGACTTCGTGGAGATGTTCGTAGGCGTAGGAGCGTCTCGCGTGAGAGATTTGTTCAAACAAGCCAAAGAGAAATCACCGAGCATCATATTCATAGATGAAATTGACGCTATAGGTCGCGCTCGTAGCAAAAGCCCGATGAGCGGAGGTAACGATGAGAGAGAAAGTACTTTGAATCAGCTTCTTACAGAGATGGACGGTTTCGGTACAAACTCGGGTGTCATAGTGATAGCTGCAACAAACCGCGCCGATATTCTCGATAAGGCTCTCATGCGCGCAGGTCGTTTCGACCGTCAGATTTACGTAGAACTCCCTGACCTCATCGGTCGTAAGGAGATATTCGAAGTTCACATGCGTAAACTTAAATTGTCTGACGACGTGAACGTCGAGTTTTTGGCAAAACAGACACCTGGATTCTCGGGAGCCGACATCGCTAACGTATGTAACGAAGCCGCTCTCATGGCTGCACGTCGTAATAAAGAATCCATTGAAAAACAAGACTTCTTAGATGCCATCGACCGTATCGTGGGTGGCTTGGAGAAGAAAAATAAGGTCATAACAGACTCAGAGAAAAAAGTCATCGCTTTCCATGAGGCTGGACATGCCACGACGAGCTGGCTCTTAGAGTTCGCTCACCCGCTTGTGAAAGTGACGATAGTACCTCGCGGTAAAGCTCTCGGCGCTGCTTGGTATCTGCCTAATGAACGTCAGATTACGACAAAAGAACAGATGTATCACGAGATGATTGCCACGCTTGGTGGGCGCGCCGCTGAGCAATTAGTGTTCGGTCATATCTCGACAGGTGCACTCAGCGACCTCGAAAAAGTGACGAAACAGGCGACCGCGATGATAGCTTATTACGGACTCGATGAAAAAATCGGCAACAGAAGCTATTATGACTCAACAGGTCAGCAAGATTATGCTTTGACAAAGCCATTCAGCGAGAAGACAGCAGAAATCATCGACGAACAAGTGAGCAAGCTCATCGAAAGCGCATATCAAGAAGCTCTTAGGATCTTGAGTGAGAACTTGGACGGATTGAAACAACTCGCAAACAAACTTATTGATAAAGAAGTGGTTTTCGGCGACGACTTAGAAATGATATTCGGTAAACGACCATGGGTTAAGGAAGAGATAGAGTTCCCTAAAGAAAGTCAACAGACAGCCGACAACGGACAACAGTCTGATTCAACAGAAGATAATTTAGTTTAAAGTGCGTCTCAAGGTTCTTTGTTTAATTGTAAATTGTTCATTATCTATAAATGAGTATTTTCGGATATAATAAAGATTGTACGAATAAGGAGCAGATTCTTTCGAAGGTTCGTGAAGCCATCTTGGAGAAAGATGAAAGTCATTTCACTACGATAAATCTTCAAGATGATACTTGGATTCCTTTCAAGGAAGAAGACGGCAATGAGTTCACTTTCATCGAGCGTTTTAAGGAAAATGGTGGCATCTTTATGTATTTCGAGGAAATGGATCATTTCAAGGAGGCGATGAAACAGTTTATCGTTGAGAACGATTGGAAACCTTTGCTTACGACGAGTCCTTTGATAAAAGAGATTTTCGCTGACACCGACATTGAGTTTCAAGACGATTACAATAATTTGGAACGTAAGAAAAATGTCAGTCTAATCGATTGCGAGTGTATGATTGCGCAGACGGGTAGCATCTTGGTTTCGGAGGCTACGGCAGGCTCGAGAGCCTCATATTCTTTTGCCGACACTCTTCTGATAGTCGCACGTCCTTCTCAGTTTGTCGCTAAGATGAAAGACGCTTTTTGGCTTATGAAGGAGAAATACGGCGATGATCAGCCTGTTGAGATGAGCATTATCAGCGGACCAAGTCGCAGCTCCGACATCGATAATATTCCTGTCGTCGGAGTCTATGGCTGTAAACAATTAGCACTCTTCTTAGTAGAATAATCTCATATTGAAAAGACGCCTCAATGATAATTGTTTATTTTCTGGTGTCTCTACATCTCCTGTTCCCTGATACCCTAATTTTTGATTTCGAGGTTTTTTGTCAGTAGTTCGATGAACTTAAACTCGCTTAGCAGTTGTTTCGCAATGATTCTGATGAGCGTGTATCCAGGAATCGCGATTATCATTCCAAGGACGCCACCGATATTTCCAGCCATCAAAATAACCAAAAATATCTCGATTGGGTGAGCGAAGACGCTCTTGGAATAAATCGTCGGCTGAAGGACAAAGTTGTCGATAGCATTGGCTGCTATAAACACGCCGATGATTTCTAATGAGTTAGGAAGAATCAAGTCGAAGGCATTTATTCCAAGATTTGAGATAATTCCGATAACAATGCCGATGGCACAACCCATCAGAGGACCAAGATAAGGAATGATGTTCATGAAACCTCCTATCACTGCGATAACCAAGGCGTTTTTGACACCGAAGATAGTAAGTCCTAAGAAAATCAATATCATCATGCAAAGGACTTCTGCTATCAATCCGAACATATATCGCGTGAGCATGAGTCTCGAGTCGGTGAGAATCTTTCTCATTCTTAATGTCTGATTGTCAGGCGTTATCGCCATAAAAATGTTATGAACGATGTTCTGATCTTTCAAAAGGAAAAACGTCAGAAATATGGTAGAGAAGATGCCGACAACCAGAGAACTCGTCTTTGAAATCACCACGCTTACAATACTGCTGAAGTTGTCCCAATTGATGATGCTGTATAGCTTACTTTCAATGGCTTTTAAAATGTCTTCTTCAGGTCGTATGATATTGTATTGAATGAGAATGTCGTAGATTTTCTCTATCGGCTTTTCAAAATATTCTATTATCGCGTCGGCGTCGATGTTGGATAATATCATTAACTCTTTGTTTACCAATGGTATGACGAATAAGAATATCAGAGATAATAAAACGAATATCACGATCATTGTGATGACTGCTGAGACTGCATCGCCGAGTTTGAATTTCCTGATATGAAATTTCTTTAGTGTTTCACATAAAGGTCTTCCCAACATGGAAAGTATTATCGCTATGGCGAAATAGATAAATATCTCCGGAAAGAAATATATCAATGTCCCGACAGCCAAAATCCCTGCAACAGGCTTTATGAATGATATGATTTTGTTCATATTTTTTAAGTCTACGGTCTACTGTCCTAAGTCAATTAGTAGAGACGCGTCAATGATTCCTAAAGCATAAATACACATTGACACGTCTGATTAAGTCAATAAGTCAATTGTACATTATCAAAAAAGGTTTTCCAACGTCATTCCGAAGAGTTTGCTCAAAGGAATTCCCATTTCGGCGGCTTGTTTTGGCATTATGCTTGCTTCCGACATTCCTGGGACGATATTCACTTCGATAAAGAACAAACCTTCTTCGTTGAGTATGTAGTCGAAACGAGCAAATCCTTTGCATCCGAAGCTCTCGTAAAGCATTGCAGATGTGGCTTTTACCTCAATCTCTTCCAACTCTTCTAATGCTGCTGGCGTTATCTCGTCGGATTTACCGCTCGTATATTTTGCCTCGTAATCGAAGAACTCGTTCTTGCTGACAATCTCCGTCAATGGTAAAACCATCATTTTGCCTTTATGTTCAATGACACTGCAGGCGAGTTCGCGACCTTTGACGAATTTCTCGCACATGATCTGAGTTCCGGCATTGAAAGCTGTCTCTACAGCTTTGTCGAAATCGTCTTCGGTGTTGACTTTACTCACGCCTACGCTCGAGCCGTTGCAAGTAGGTTTCACGAACAAAGGCAAGCCTAACTCTTCTATGATTTCATTTTTGTTGATGACATCACCTTTGTTAATTGTGACGGAAGGCGATACTGTTGCACCATGTGCTGCCGCAATATGTTTCGTCAGGTCTTTGTTGAAAGTCAAGGCGCAGGTGGTGAAATTTGATGAAGTATAAGGAATATTCAGCATTTCAAAATAACCTAAGATCTCTCCGTTTTCTCCTGGAATGCCATGAACGGCGTTAAACACAGCATCGAAAGTTATTTTCTTGCCATCAATGTTGATGGAGAAATCGTTTTTATCGACAGGAATTTGTCTGTCGTCGTCGGTGAGATGATACCATTCGCCCTTCTTTATGACGATGAGATATGAATCGTAAAGTGTTGAGTCTAAATGATTTTTTACTACCTTAGCACTTTTGATGGAAATTTCGTATTCACCGGAGTAACCTCCACAAATAATTGCAATCTTTCTCATAATATTATTTCAATAAAAAAATTAAAATCGTTATCTTTGTCGCACCAAATTTAATAAAAACGTCGTTATTGTTAAACATTAAAATTTAAAAATAAATGAAAGCCTTCAATTTTTTAACTAAAAGGGCATTTTACATACATCTATTGATAATTATAGCCTTGATTATCATAATAATAGAGATGGCATTTTTCGCTTTGAAAGGATATACTCGTCACGGTGAGGAAATAGTTGTCCCTGATTTTGTTGGAAGAAATTGCGATTCCGTATTGGAACAATATAAAGACGATTTCAATTTTATAATATTGGATAGCGTTTATACGATAACTCTTCCTGAAGGTGCTATATATCAGCAAGATCCATTGCCGAATTCTAATGTGAAGAAAGGTCGTAACTTGTATTATGTGAAAGTGTCGGAAGCTCCTGAAAAAGTCATTATGCCTAATTTGAGAAATCTTTCTTTACGTCAGGCGATGGTGTCTTTGAAGGCTAACGGATTGAAAGTCAGTGAGCTTGAATTTGTTGATCATTTTGCGAAGAATGCGGTTGTAGATCAGGAATATAAAGGCGAAGTCATTGAGCCGGGAACGGAGATTATCAAAGGCGGCGAGATAAAACTTTTGGTTGGATATGGACGCGACGACATGAGGACTCATCTTCCTCAGCTTGCGGCAGCTCGCAAATCGGAAGTCAAGAATTTATTGCATGAGGCTTCGCTGAATCTCGGCAGAGAATATCATATGGACGAGGACGAAGATGGAAAATATAGAGTCTTCAAAATGAAACCGGTGTATGATATTGAGACACTTGTGAAATTAGGCTCTAAGGTTGACGTCTGGTATCGCTCGGAAAGCAACTTCGATTTCGACTCTTTCGCAAGAGAATTGTTCAAGAAAGATTCGGTCATCTCAGTGATGAAGAAGAAAAAACTTCCCGACTACACAATTAAATACGCAACAGATAGTTTTGATTATATAATAAAGAATCGTCGTTTCTTGTACGATTCGGTAAGTCGTGAATATGATAAAAATATTGCTTATAGCAAATCTTTCTTCAGATATGTGTATCAAGAAGATGAGGTTGATATAGATTCAGTTTATCGCGATGCTATCGAGAAGAGAGAGTTGCAAAGAAGCAAAAATGCTAAGAAAAAGAAATAATATGAGAACTAAGTTATTGATAATAACTCTTTTAATTGGATTAAGCTGTTCGGCTCAGGAATATCTCAGCGGATTTTCTTATACGACGAAATCTTCCGATGAAGTCAAAGTGTTGAGAAGCAGAACCGATGTTGTCAGCCTTCCTTTTTTCGATGACTTCACCGAAAGCGAAGTCTTCCCTGACGCGTCTAAATGGCAGAACAACAGCGTCTTGATAAACTCGGGATTTCCTTCATATCCAACGAATTACAATGCTGCGACCTTCGATATTCTCGATGCCACAGGTAAGGTGTATTCTCATGCGAGCAGCTCTCCTTTCGTGGCTGATTCCTTGATTTCCAAACCAATAAGCCTTAAAGATGTTTTACCAACCGACTCGGTTTATTTTAGTTTCTACTATCAGCCACAAGGCAATGGCGACGCGCCGGAGACAAACGACTCTCTCGTGCTTATGTTCGGTTACGTCGATGATTCGATAACGACATGGAATCATGTGTGGAGCAGCGCTGGTATGTCACTCGATTCATTTCTGATAGAAAATGATAATCAATATTTTAAGCAAATATTAATCCCTATTACAAAAGAGGAATATTTCGGGAAAGAGCTTGTCGTCCTTTTTTATAACTACGCAAGTATTCCTTCAACGATGTATCCTAACGACAGAAGTAATGTCGATAATTGGAACATCGACTTTATACGTCTCGATAAAAATCGTTCTTGCTACGATGTCTCTTATCCTTTAGTTACGTTTTCTGAAAAATCTCCGTCTCTTTTAAGACGTTATCGGTCAATGCCTTATCGTCAATATGTAAGTAATCCTACGGCTTCTATCGCGACAGAATATCAGATGTTTATCACGAATTTGGATTCTGTTAGCCGTAATGCTCAATACACTTTTCATGTAGAAAACTTAAATTCCGATTGGTCGTTCGATTATAGCAGTCAGTGGTGCGATGTCGTGCCTTATGTGGCGAATGGATTTCAAGATAATCAAGGTGATAACGCGACGCAATCAAATCCTAAGCTGAAGAATTTCCTTTTCGATATGAATGAGAAAGTCGATACGGCTTCTTATTTTATCACTCACATTATCAATGTGAAAGACGATGATTCTGATGTCAAAGGCGACACTTTGTATGGAAGACAGGATTTTTGTAATTATTACGCTTACGACGATGGCACTCCTGAAAGAGGCTACGGCGTAGTTCCTGGCGAGTCGTTCTTTGCATCGCAATTCAGCATCTCGATGTCTGACACCTTGTGCGGCGTTTATCTCCTTTTCAACAGGACTTACAACGACGCCAACTATGACTTCTTCGACATAATAGTTTGGAACAACGACAACGGCAAACCAGGTAACGAGATATATCGTCTTAAGAATCAACGACCTGAATGGGACGATGAGCAGATTTATAAATTCGCTTATTATCCTTTCGATAAGGTGTTGAAAGTCAATGGAACAATTTACGTCGGAATCATGCAGCAGTCGAAAGAAAGCATCAATATAGGTTTTGATACTTCGAAAGACAACAGCCAATACAATTTTTATAATGTAGGTTACGGTTGGGAAAACAGCGCTATGCAAGGTTCTTTGATGATACGTCCGGCTCTCGGCGGTGACTTCGCTTTGCCTGAAGAAAATAAAGTCGAGCAGAAAACACGTCTCGGTCTTTATCCTAATCCTTCAAAAAATGAGATAAATATCAGCGAGTTATCGGCAGACGTTTGTAAAGAAATTATGATATTCGACATGACAGGTCGCATGATGAAACTTTTTAACAATGACGTTAAATTCGATGTTTCTGATTTGCCGAACGGACTTTATATGATACGCGTCGTGACGGAAGAGGGTAGGAGATATACTGAAAAATTTATGATTACCAAGTGATTATGACAGACAGATTTGAGGATATAAAAGAAGAAGAAAAGAAACAGGATTTTGTCGGCAGGTATATAGATGACGAAACAGAGGAAACGACGGAGCTTTTTGAACATTTCCGTATAGTTGCCGACCCGGGACAGTCGTTGGTGCGAATCGACAAGTTCCTGCAAAATCGCATGGAGAACGTGTCGCGTAACAGAATACAGAATGCCGCTAAAGCAGGAAGTATCCTCGTCAATGAGAAACCGGTGAAACAAAATTACAAGATAAAACCTAACGACGTGGTTTCTATCGTGCTTTCTTATCCGCCTCGCGAGATTATCATCACTCCGGAAAATATTCCTCTTGAAATCGTTTACGAAGATAATGACGTGATTATCATCAATAAACAAGCAGGTCTCGTCGTACATCCAGGTCACGGTAACTTTGATGGAACTCTTCTGAACGCTTTGGCTTATCATTTCAAGAATACCAATCAGAAGGTGGAAAATGGCTTCGGCTATCTTGTTCATCGCATCGACAAAGATACTACCGGCTTGATGATTGTCGCCAAGAACGAGACCGCACAGACCGTACTCGCAAAGCAGTTTTTCGAACACAGTATCACGCGCCGTTATCAGGCTCTCGTCTGGGGTGATTTTGCTGATGATGAAGGAGTTATCGAAGGTCATATAGGTCGTAGCACTAAAGACCGCGTCGCGATGGCTGTCTATCCCGACGGCTCGCAAGGTAAATCGGCGGTGACACATTATAAGATTTTGGAGAGGTTCAATTACGTTACCTTGGCAGAATGCCGTTTGGAGACAGGACGTACGCATCAGATACGCGTGCATTTCCAGCATATCGGACATCCACTCTTCAATGACTATCTCTATGGCGGCGATACAATAATAAAAGGTACGACATTTTCAAAATATCGTCAGTTTATCGAGAACTGTTTTAGAGAAATACCGCGTCATTGCCTGCACGCCAAGATACTCGGCTTCGTGCATCCTACGACAGGAAAAGAAATGTATTTCGACTCGGAACTCCCGAAAGATATGATGACAGTCTTGGATAAATGGCGCAATTATATTAAAAGTAGAACAATTGACAATTAACAATTGACAATGAAAGAATGATAACTGTAAATTGTAAACTGTAAACCGAATATGATAGTAATAACTGGAGCGGCGGGTTTTATCGGCAGTGTGGTGGCTGATGAACTTAACAAAAAGGGACGTAACGACTTGATTCTTGTCGATGATTTTTCAAAGAAACAGAAAGAGAGAAATTACATCGACTTGAAATATAACGCTTTGGTTGACAGAAACGATTTCTTCGATTGGTTTAAGGAAAATCATGAAGATGTTGATTTCGTCGTTCATCTCGGAGCGCGCACCGACACTACGGAATTCGATTGGAACGTGTTTCAAAGGCTAAATGTCGATTATACCCAAACGATGTTCCTGTTATGCGCAGAATATCATATTCCTATGGTTTATGCTTCTTCGGCGGCGACTTACGGCAATGGAGAGTTGGGATATGACGACAACCATGAAGTGGTGGAGAAATTGCAACCTTTGAATCCTTACGGGCGTTCCAAGAATGAAGTCGATAAATGGATTTTGAAACAGGAACAACAGCCACCGTTCTGGGCAGGACTGAAGTTCTTCAACGTTTATGGACCTAATGAATATCACAAAGGACGTATGGCGTCGGTCATTTTCCATTCTTACAATCAGATAAAAGAGACAGGAAAGGTAAAATTGTTCCGTTCACATCGCCCTGATTTTCAAGACGGACAACAATTACGTGACTTTATCTATGTGAAAGACATCGCGAGTGTGATATGGTTTTTTATTGTCAACAGACAATGGACGACAGATAACGGTAATGATACATTGAATACGTCCGTTAAAAGCGGAATCTATAATCTCGGTACGGGCAAGGCTCGCAGTTTTTATGACTTGGCCGCCAATACTTTCAAGGCGATGGGTAAGGAAGTTAATATCGAGTTTATTGATATTCCAGAAGACATTCGCGACAAATATCAATATTTTACCGAAGCCAATATGACGAAGTTGAAAACTGCAGGCTACGACAAAGATTTCACTTCTTTGGAAGACGGCGTGGCTGATTATGTGAAGAATTATTTGGTTTAGAATAAGAAACTGAGAAATATTTATAAAACCTTTAGAGTTTTGTCTTTAGCCTTTGTCCAATTTCTCGGGTTCTCAATTTTTTCAATTTCTCAGATTTAAAAATCATGATTTCATGGAAATTCATTAACAAAAAAAGAGGCGCAAAATCTTGCGCCTCTACAATTCCTAATTCCTAATTCCTCATTTCTTAATGAAGCGTTTAACAATCTCGCCTTCGTTTGTAACGACTTTCAAGAAGTAAACGCCTGCTTCTAAATCAGCGACATTGACGCTGTGGACAAAGTCTGTAGTCTGTAG
>JAZOCI010000154.1:0-10838 GCA_045596465.1 Bacteroidales bacterium
TCATAATTTCTACAAATATGCAGCATCAGGAAGAAGCTTATACAATAAGGGTTATAATGCATATAATCCAACTACCTTAGCGACAAGCGCTTTGGGAGAGGGAGCACTTTACGTAAACCTAATCAGATTTGGCATCGTGCCATCTGAAGTTGTTGTTCCTGTAGCACCGACATTATCAGCAACCGCTACAAGCAGCTCTGAAATTTCATTGACATGGAATCTCGTGCCTGGAGCAACGAGCTATAACGTTTACAAAGATGATGAACAGATTGCTACAGGCTTAACAGAAACTACGTTGAACGTTGAAGACTTGGATGCAGAAACAGAATATTGCTTCACAGTAATAGCTGTAAATACAGCAGGTGAATCTGCTAAGTCAGGTGAAGAATGTGTGACGACGGAAGCAGAAGCAATACCATGTACTATTGAGTTTATTTTAGGAGACCAAATTGGTGATACATGGAATGGAAATTCTTTAGAAATTTCATACAATGGAACAATAGAGTCATTCTTTATGACTAGTGGCAAAGCCACTGAAACTTTCATTAGAACTATTGAAAAAGGAACTTCTGTTTCTGTGAGATATGTGAAAGGTAGTGCCCAATATACATACCCTTTGGAGAATTCATTCACAATTCAATATGAAGGCGGTGAAGTTATTTTCAGCCAAGCACAAGGTTCATTGAGTAAAACAACTGATATAGGTACTTTTGTTGTTGATTGCACACCTTCAGCACCGCAAGCTCCGGTCTTGACAGCAAAAGCATCAGGTGCAACAAGCATCACATTATCATGGGAAGCAGTTACAGGCGCAGAAAGCTATAATGTCTATCAAGATGGAAATTCTATAGCGACAGCTTTGACAGAAACCACATACGATGTTGCAGATTTAACTACAGGCGAAGAATACTGTTTCACAGTAACAGCCGTTAATAATATAGGCGAATCTGAACATTCAGAAGAAGATTGTGCTACACCGGAAGAAATGTGTGATGTGGTCTTTACATTCAATGACAGTTATTCTGGTTTTGGTCTATCGGGAGCTACTTTTACTATTTCTTATGGTGGAGAAACAGAACAAAAAAGTCTTTCTGCAACATCTCAGGAATTTACATTAGCAATTCCTTCAGGTTCTAATGTTACAGCAACATTTAATGCAGGTTATTATCCATATTATATTTCATATGTTTCATTAGATGTTAAATATGCAGGCGGGGATGTTATAATTAGTTTAGCGGAAGGTTCTTTGTCAGATGGTTACTCATTTGAATTTACCGTAGATTGCACACCAGAACCAGATGATCCAAACAGTTCTGCTTCAACATTCTTCTATGATTTTGAAGATGGTAAGTTGGATGACTTTGTGATAACAGATACAGACGGTGATGGACACACATGGAGTATCTATGCATATGGTATAAAAGGCAATTCGTTGCAATCTGAATCGTATATAATTGGTACTGGTGCTCTTTCACCAAATAACCGTATTGTAACTAAAGAAAAATACAATATAACGGCTCAGTCTAAATTATCATTTGATTTTTTCAATACATATAATGAACCTTTTGACGTAGAAGTTTCTATAAACGGCACAGAATTTACTAGCGTATATAATAGAATTACAAAAGCAAATCCATTCGAAGCAATTGAAATTTCATTGGCAGCATATGCAGGTCAGAATGTATATATAGCATTACGTCATTATAATTGCAATGATGGATTTAGACTTATGATAGATAATCTCACTTTAACCGATGGTTCAGCAGTGAGCAGAAGTGCAGAGTCTCACGACAATACCTCTGCAGAAATCGCTTCTTCAGTGTCAGAGTCTGAGTCAGTGTCTCCGACAAACTCAGAACTCAAAGCCCAAAGCTCAGAACTCAAAGCCCAAAGTCTATACACTATCTTGGATATGGAACCTGAGTTCGGAAAAGAATCATCTGTAGATGCCGAATCTTCAGAATCGAATAACGCCACAAGAGGTGTGTTTGAATCTACTTTCCAACAAGGCGTGGGTTATTTGGCTTCTTACGAGTCTGAAAACACTGCTGTGTTCCAAGGTAATCTCAATCATGAGAAATCTTACAACTTCCCAGTATCTTACAACAGCGGAAAAGACCTCGCCAACTTCCATCTGCTCGGCAACCCGTTCTCTTTCAATATGAAATGGAGTAAGGTGGTATCAGACAAGATGGCAACAGGCTACGCCGTAGTAAACGAACAAGGCGGATACACCTACTACACCGACGGCGAGATTGAAGTCGGCGACGGCTTCTTCGTCAAAGCCATAGCAGAAAACCCTTCATTCTCCTATAACGAAGAACAAAGAAGCAGAGACATAGAAAGCCTGAACATCAATGTCGTCGTGAACGGCAACGCAGGTAGCGACAACGTCATCATCAACCTCGCTGATGCAGGCGAAGAAGGCTTCCCTAAGTTCAAGAACTTCAACGAAGAAATCGCTACGATATTCGTCAAAAAGAACGGTAAATCATACGGTGTGTTCAACTGCGACAAAGATGTCAACGAAATTCCGCTTTATTTCAAAGCCAACGAAATGGGCAGATATAACATCAACATAGAGGCTAACGGCATCTTCGAAAACATCACCTTGGTAGACCTCGTCTCCGGCAGCGAAACAAATATGCTCGTACATGACTATAACTTCACAGCTTCGTCACAGGAAAATACAAAACGCTTTATCCTCAGATTCGTCGAGAAACAAACGACAACAGATAACAGCAATTTCGTATATCAATCGGGAGAAGAGCTGATTGTCAACACCCAAGGTACTGTACAGATTATAGATGTCATGGGTCGCGTGGTTTACAGTAATGTCGTTCTTAACGAAAGTGAAAGAATTAACATCAGCGGCTTCACTACAGGAACATACATCGTGAGAGTGATCAGCGACAAAGACGTCATGACGCAGAAAATAGTGGTTTATTAATGTACAATGAACAATGAACAATGAACAATGAACAATGATGTAGAGACGTGCCATATTACACCGATGAAAATAAAAGAGATGTAATTGGTGCGTCTCTTTTTTAGTGATGGAGTGATGGAGTGATGGAGTGATGAAGTACTCCCCAACTCCATCACTCCATAACTAAAAAATATAAATTGTTCATTGTAAATTTTTTCATACCTTTGTAGCCTTATCTAAATAAACGTTTATGGATTACAATTTTAATGAAGTAGAAAAGAAGTGGCAAGAATATTGGCGCGACAATAACATCTATAAAGTCGACATCGACAAGAGTAAACCAAAGTTTTATATCTTAGACATGTTCCCTTATCCGTCGGGCGCAGGTCTTCACGTAGGTCACCCTCTCGGTTATATAGCATCCGACATCTATGCTCGTTACAAACGTCTCAAAGGTTTCAACGTGCTTCACCCAATGGGCTACGACGCCTACGGTCTCCCTGCGGAACAATATGCTATTCAGACAGGAACACACCCTGCCATCACGACAGAGAAAAACATCAACCGCTATCGTGAGCAGATGGATAAAATAGGTTTCTGCTACGACTGGAGCCGCGAGGTGCGCACCAGCGACCCTGCCTACTACAAATGGACTCAATGGACTTTCATCCAACTTTTCAACTCATATTATTGTAACCAAACCAAGAAAGCTCAGCCTATTGCAGACTTAGTAAAGAGATTCGAGGCACAAGGCACAGAAGGTTTGGATGCCGCCTGCGGTAACGTCCTCACTTTCACCGCTGAGCAATGGAACGCCATGAGCGAGAGAGAACAACAAGAGACTCTGATGAACTATCGTCTCGCCTATCTCGCCGACACTATGGTCAACTGGTGTCCTGAACTCGGCACGGTACTCGCCAACGACGAAGTCGCCGACGGTCTCTCAGTGCGAGGCGGACATCCTGTAGTGCGTAAGACCATGAAACAATGGCTGCTCCGTATAACAGCTTACGCTGAGCGTCTCCTTCAAGGCTTAGAGACAATAGAATGGAGCGAGTCTATCAAAGAAGTACAACGCAACTGGATAGGCAAGTCGATGGGTGCCTCATTGCATTTCGACATAGCCGACAAAGATATTGACATTGAAGTCTTCACCACTCGCGCCGACACTTTGTTCGGAGCAACCTTCATGGTGTTGGCTCCGGAACATGAGATCATCAGCAGCATCGTCAGCGACGAACAACGCGAGGCTGTGGAAGAATACGTCACTTGGGCTAAGAACCGCTCGGAACGTGAGCGTATGGCAGAGGTGAAGAAAGTGTCGGGCGTGTTCACAGGAGCCTACGGCGTCAATCCTTTCACAGGAGCTAAGATTCCTATCTGGGTGGCAGATTACGTCTTGATGGGTTATGGCACCGGCGCTATCATGGCAGTGCCAGCTCACGACAGCCGCGACTTCGCCTTCGCACGTCATTTCGAATTACCTATAATACAAGTGGTGGCAAAGACAGCCGACGACATCTCCGACGCTTCACAATGGCAAGAGTCGTTCGACGCCAAAGAAGGCGTGATGGTCAACTCCGACTTCCTCAACGGCCTCACAGTGAAAGAAGCCATCGCCACTATGATTAAGAAAGTAGAAGAGATGGGCATAGGCAAAGGCAAGACTAACTATCGTCTCCGCGATGCTATCTTCAGCCGTCAGCGCTATTGGGGCGAGCCTTTCCCTATATATTATAAAGATGGCATGCCTTACGCCTTAGACGAAAGCAAACTCCCTCTCGAGCTTCCTCCTATCGACGCCTATAAGCCGACAGAAAACGGCGAGCCTCCACTGGCACGCGCCAAAAACTGGACTACAGAAGAAGGCTATCCTTTAGAAACCAATACAATGCCTGGCTTCGCTGGCTCAAGCGCTTATTATCTCCGTTATATGGACCCTCAAAATAATGACGAGTTCATCAGCAAAGAAGCTAACGACTATTGGCAACAAGTCGATTTATATATCGGCGGCGCCGAACACGGAACAGGTCACTTGATTTACAGCCGTTTCTGGAATAAGTTCTTATTCGATTTAGGCGTGACATGTAAAGACGAGCCATTCCAAAAGATGATAAATCAAGGTATGATACAAGGCAGAACGAGTTTCGTATATCGCGTCAGCGTACAGAAATTCAAAGATTATTTTGCTGGTAAGGAAATACCTTTTAAAGATATAGAGATAACTGAAGGTTCTAATGTCTTCGTCTCAAAGAACGTAGAAGGCAGAGAATATTACACCGACCCTATTCGCGTCGACATCAGCATGGTTCACAACGACATCTTAGACGTCGAAGAATTTAAACAATGGCGCGACGACCTTAAAGATTCTAAATTTATCTATGAACAAGATAAAGACGGCAACCCGATTTATGTATGTGGCTGGGAAGTGGAGAAGATGTCGAAGTCGAAGTTCAACGTACAGAATCCTGACGACCTTGTAGAGAAATACGGAGCCGACACCTTACGTCTTTATGAGATGTTCTTAGGACCATTAGAACAATCGAAGCCATGGGACACACAAGGCATTGAAGGCGTTTATCGTTTCATTCGTAAGTTCTGGAGATTATATACAGACGAAAACAACGAATTCTCTTTCAGCGACGAGCCTGCTACAAAAGAAGAGTTGAAGTCGTTGCACAAGCTCATCAAAAAAGAAGAAGACGACATCGAGAGAATATCGTTCAACACTGTCGTTTCAGCCTTCATGATTTGTGTTAATGAGCTTACAGATTTAAAATGTAACAAACGCGAAATTCTTGAACCATTGGCTATTATGATTTCGCCTTACGCTCCACATCTCGCAGAAGAGCTATGGCATCAGATGGGACATAACGACAGCGTGGTGATACAGCAGTTCCCTGAGTTCATCGAGAGTTATGTGGTGGAAAACAACTTCACATATCCTGTCTCCATCAACGGAAAGAAACGCTTCGACCTTGAACTGCCAATCACTTTAAGCCCTGCCGAGATAGAGAAAATCGTGGTGGCTACGCCAGAAGCCGCGAAATGGACTGAAGGCAAGAGCATCAGGAAAGTCATCGTCGTTCCGAAGAAAATCATTAATATTGTTATAGGATAACTCAGAACTTTGAACTCAGAACTCAGAACTCAGAACTTTGAACTCAGAACTCAGAACTTTGAACTCAGAACTCAGAACTTTGAACTCAGAACTTTGAACTCAGAACTCAGAACTCAGAACTTTGAACTCAGAGCTTTGAACTCAGAATCTCAGAAAAAACGGGATTCTGAGTTTTTTATTCCTGATTTTTCTTTCATTATTTACAAGCCTACTAAACTGTAGAAACGTCGGCTGTAAATTGTAAATTATTCTCATACATTAAAAAAAACTTAAAAAAAATTTTATCAATAAAAAAAAATACTATATTTGCCAGTCCATTTTATTTTAATTATTAAGAAATGAAAAGATTTTATTTTACGTTGTTCTTTGCATTGATTTTATGCGGTTTTTCGAACGCTCAAACATTCAATGCTATCGAGCCTGAACTTCAGACAATTTTAAATCAAAAAGGAGAAAATTTAGTCGACATTCACATTTATTTCAAATCAAATGTCGATTCAAAACAGTTAAATCAAAAGACAAGAAAGTCTTTTAGCAAGTCTGAAAGAAGAAATATTGTCGTCAGCGAGCTTAAAAAGCATGCTTCAGCAGATCAAGCTGATGTATTGGGAATGCTTAAGGCAGAAGAATTAAACGGCAATGTTTCCAACATAAACGTCCTCTGGATTTCAAATTCAATAAGCTGTAAAGCTTCTCGCGATGTCATCTACAAGCTATCGTCACACCCTGACATCAAGATGATAGGTTCTGACAAGGAGATTCAGATGATCTCTCCAGAGCAGATGAAAGAAATCCCTGCAACCAAAGCCAATATCACAAGAGGACCTGCTCACCACCTCGTAACTATCAATGCCGACGACGTTCAAAATCAAGGTTATACCGGAAAGAATATCATCGTGGCCGTGTTAGACTCCGGAACAAACACCGAACACGTCGACTTGAAAGACCATCTCTGGAAAGGTGAAGTCAACGATGAACTCGTAAACGGTTGGAACTACATAGCCAACAATTCAAATATCACCGACGATTACGGTCACGGCACGCACTGCGCCGGTATCGTCTGTGGCGACGGAACTTCAGGAACCACAGCTGGTGTCGCTCCTGACGCTTCATTGATGACATTAAAGGTTGTCGGTCAAGCAGGTGGCGGTACTTTCACAGGTATGATAGCAGCAGTACAGTTCGCAGTGGAACACGGCGCTGACGTCATGAGCATGTCGTTGGGTTACAAACACAGCCAACTGACCATAGAACAAAAAGAAACCATACGTGAGACATTCGACAATGTTTTGGCTGCCAACGTGGTAGTATGCGCCGCTGTCGGTAACGACGGAACAAGTATCGGACTCCCTTGGAACGTCGACTATCCTGCAGCTTGTCCTGCTCCTTGGCATAATCCAGACCAGACACTCGAAGGCGGGCTTTCAAGCGTCATCGCTGTCGGAGCCAACGACCTCATCGGACAATCATCACAAGGACCTTCAACATGGGAAGATACAAAATATAACGAATACGCATATAACGAGGGAGCGAGCATGGGTCTCATCCGTCCTGACATCAGTGCTCCTGGTAATCTTATCACATCTTCTCACTATTTGGTAAATGATGATCAAAGATTGATGAGTGGTACTTCACAATCAACACCTTGCGTTGCAGGTGTCATCGCTCTTATGTTAGAAAAGAACGGAACTCTCACTCCAGCACAAATATCACAAATCATTGAAGAGACAGCAGCCGACAAACCTGCCACAAAGAACAACGTTGTCGGTGCAGGTCGTATCGACGCTCTCGCAGCGGTCAATACTGTAACAGAAGGCAATGGAACTCCTTTCATCAAACTCGTTTCATCTACACCTGAAACGGCAGTGCCAGGACAAGTTGTAAACTTAAGCCTCGAATTCAAGAACGAAGGCAAAGGCTCAAGCGCTTCAGCTTCAACAGCAACAATATCTACAAGCAGTCCATACGTGACTGTATCAGAACCAAGCCAGACATTAGGCCAGATCAGTACGGGCTACAGCAGAACTATCAGTTTCGACATCACTATAGATGCACAAACTCCTAACGGACATATCGCTGTTTTCAATGTTGAAACAACAAGCGGAACCTACACATGGGAGAGCGAGTTCTCGGTAAAAGTGTCAGCAACACCAAACATCGTCTTCCATAGCGCAACACCTATAAGCGTCAACGTAGATCAAGATGTCGATATTAATGTCACTATGATCAACAATGGTACAGCTGCTATAGATAATCCTATAACTCTCACATTATCAACACTTAGCTCCGACCTCAAATATGTCACTATAGTTGATAGTGTAACTACAATAAACCCATTGGGCGTAGGTGCTACAGGCACAGGAACTTTCACAATCCGTGCTAACAACACCGTTCCTCACAACTACGGATTCGACTTCTTCCTTGAAATACTTTCAGAATCAAATACAGAGACTAACTACGCATACGAATTTGAAAGTGATATGGATGAATGGACTGCCTTAGATGCAGCAAACAATAATATTTCCAAACCAGGCACAGCCATCGCAAATCCTTGGTGGCATTCTTCTGAAGCATCACAACACGGAAAAATTCAGGTACCATCTCATTCAGGTACCGGTCACTTGATGAGTGCATCTAATGAAGCTCCTTATTACTATACAAAACCTTTAGACAACTATCTCATCTCTCCTAAAAAAATTAAAGTTTCCGCAAACAGCGAGTTCAGCTTCTATGCTCGTCCAACCTACAATCATCCAGAACGTTTCGGAGTGGCTATTTCAACTTCAGACAACACTGCCGCTAACTTCACAACAGTAAACCAATGGATTACTGAAGGTACATCGTGGACAAAATATACCGTCGATCTCAGCGATTATGCCGGAGAAGAAATATACGTTGCAATACGTCACTTCTTCACTCAAGATGAATGGGATAACTCATTGAACGGCGTAGACTACGACGCATTATGTATCGACGACATTATGCTATCTAATGTAGCTATCAACATTTCTCACACACCAACTTACAGCTACGAAGACCCTAATTATTTCCAAATCTTCGCAAGCAATATGATAGAACTTCCTAAAGTGGAAGGTCTCACAGCTACAGCAACAAGCGATTCTGAAATAGAATTGACATGGGAAGCAGTGGATAAAGCCAAAGGATATAACATCTACTGCAACGGCAATAAGATAGTAAGCAATACAACAGATACATCTTATACACACCAAAATCTCAATCACAACACACAATATTGCTATGAAGTGGCAGCTGTATATTCAGGAACCGAATTTGAACACTCCGATGAAGCCTGCGCTACGACTCAGCAACTTGCAAGAAACATCGTTGTGAAAGATTATTCTCCTAAAACAATTTATGTAGGTTCTAATGACGGTAGTATCAGCTATACATTGTTAAACGATGGTGCAAATCAGTTAGATTCTAAAAGTTATGTTACTGTCACCTGCACAAGCGACGATGTAGAGTTCTCCGGAACAGATAGCTATGTCCAAATTTCGGCATTAGATCCAAATGAGGAAGTAACAAAAACCGTAAGCATAACTGTAGACCCAGATATTCCTAACAATTCTACATTGACATTCAATCTTAACGTGTCAAATACTTCAGTAGGAACACTTAACCCTAGTGAATACTTCACTTTCGATTTACCAATACAGATCTCTGTTAAAAACGACCCAGGTGCTCCTAAGAATCTGACCGTGAAGAACTATAGCGACAATTCAATCACATTGGGCTGGAATGCCGTTGCAAATGCCACAAGCTATAACGTATATCGCAACGGTGAGTATGTAGGAAACACATCATCAACTACATATTTCGATTTCGGATTAAACTTCAGCACAGAATACTGCTATACGGTGACAGGCATCAACTCGAACGGTGAATCGGAACATTCTGTACAAGTATGTCAGACGACAGAAGAAGAAGACTTAGGCATAGTGCTCAAGTCATACGAGTTGGGAACAGGCATCGGAGAGAACATAAACTTGACTGTGACATTGGTTAACAAGAGTGGTAGCGCAACACCTGCAGGAACAGCGACATTAGTGTGTAACGACCAATATGTCAATATAGTCAGTGGAGAAACAACAATGGAGGCCTTAGCTATTAACGGCGAGACAACAGTTACATTCGTTGTCAACTTGTTGGACACAATACCTTCCAACCATGTCTTGGATTTTGATGTGACAGCCGAATATGACGGAGGTGGAACCGGTGGTACGGTTAATAAAAATTATACTTTTGACAATGATTCGCAAGGATGGACTACTATGACTTCTGACGACCATAGTTGGTATCATTCAAGTATACAAGGAGATCACGGTTACAGTAAATCATTCAGCACAACACCTTCTGGAGGAGGTTTCATATTCAGTGAATCTTATTGCAATACCGACAAGAATGGTTTTGACCCAGATCACTGGATTGTATCACCTGAGCAAATCGTTCCATCAGATACAACAGCAATTGAATTTTATGTTTCTTCTATGGCTAATTCTTACGGTTACGCAGATGAAACATTTGGTGTATTTGTGTCAACAACTAGCAATACAGATCCTAATGCCTTTACTGAGATAGGTTCATTGACTTTGCCAAAAAACTCGAACTCAATAGCAATGGCACAAAAATCGTTTGGATTATATAATTATGAAGGAACAAAGATATGGGTTGCAATCAGACATTATGGAAGCGGAGATAATGCAGCTTTAGCCATAGATGACATCACTATCTACTATACAATAGAAAGTAGTATCGTTTCTTCCACTT
>JAZOCI010000155.1:0-2734 GCA_045596465.1 Bacteroidales bacterium
AATTCTCCAGATAACGCATTGCTCGGTGCTACGGCAAGTTTTATCGTGGGAAAACATACTACATTATATGGACAGTTTGTCCTTGACGAAATGACTTTCAAAGAGTTCATCGGATTTAACGGATATTGGGCTAACAAACAATCGTATCAATTTGGTGTAAAGAGCTTCGATTGCTTCAAAATCAAAAACCTATTCCTTCAAGGAGAGTTTAATCTCGTAAGACCTTATATGTATTCACATTATAGCGGTGAAAGTAATTACGCTCATATGAATCAGCCACTTGCACACCCATGGGGCGCAAATTTCTACGAAATAATAGCAAGAGCTCAATATAATTACAAACGCTTCTACTTCCAATATAAAATGAATTACGGTCAATGGGGCGACGACATCACAACAGAAAACGGTGAATTCCAATATTACGGTCACGATATTTACCACGACTACAGAGATTTCCACGTAATTGACAATGAGGTAAGAACTCACGGACATTATTTGTTAACAGGCGAAAAAAACACCTTGATGATGAATAACTTCGTAGCTTCTTGGCTCATAAATCCTTCTTACAATTTGAATGTATTTGCCGAAATAACACACAGGAATCAAAAAATTGAAGGCTTCGATGATATAAACAACTTCATCATAAGTTTCGGAATAAGAACAACTTTCGACAGAAAATATTACGACTTTTGATAAATGTTTGAAACTTTTAAGAATCTAAAGCGATTTCAACAAACTGAATATGTCTTCTTGGCATTGATAGCTTTCTTCATTCCAATATCATGGCGCCTGACAACTTATGCCATGATTGGATTGTCGGTCGCTACAATGTTAAAAGGTATCTTCGAAGAAGGTTTCAAAATCAATAAATTACAATATAAAAACAAAATCGCGTACTTTTTATTCATCGCATTTTGGACAATCTATGCGATTAGTTTTCTTTATTCAGAAAACTCAGCAGAAGCAAGAATACAGATAGGGAAAAAACTGCCATTCTTGCTTTTTTCTTTGTTTTTCCTTTGTTCCGACCTTTCCTATCTCAACAGAAAAAGAGTCAAGACCATAACATATTTCTTCATCATCGGAATATTTACATTATTTACGATAAACTTCCTATGGGCTTTATTCGACTTATTATTTAATGATAATGAAATAGATAGACTAACATCACCAAGAAAATTCTTTAAAACTAATGTAACATTATTACCTTATGTTCACAGAGGTTATTTCTCTATGATGTCGTGCTTCGGATTCGTTTTTTGTCTTTACGAATTATTAAACTCTGAAGAAAAAAATATCAGGATTTTTGATCTAATATCGGCGATATTCTTGATTCTTATACCTTTCTTTATAACATCAAGAGCAGGAATATTATGCACCATAACGATGTTGCTTTTAACATGGATATATCTGACTTTCATAAAGAAAAAAATAAAAATAGGATTGATAACTGGATGTGCAACTATAGTGATTTTGACTGTCGGTTATTTTTCTTTCCCCAAAAGCATAGAAAGATTTACTAAAACCGCCGACAATATTAAAGAAGGTAAAGGCGATTGCAGACTAACAATCAGAAATGCAAACAGATACGTCATGTATAACAATTACGCATTTGGCGTAGGAACAGGAGATAGGAACGATGAGACTGTAAAATCGTATGAGACATATAAAGACAACATCATAGCGAAGATAACAAATGTGGAAACGCCTGATATTCTTCTCGATAGCATTTATGCCAAATTCGATAATAGTTTCACAGACGAAGTAAGCAGTTATATTGATAGCATTGCAGAAGTTCAAAACGCAGATTATTCCATTCTGAAAAAATACACTCCTGAATATCAGACAATAAAACATTGTATCAAGCACGAACTCAACGCACATAATCAATTTAACGATACTATTATCGCAGTAGGAATTTTAGGTTTAATAATCCTACTTTCCTTCTACATTTTTCCCATCTATCTCTGGATTAAAAACAGAACTTTCGACATCATATTTTTCTCATTCCTATTAATATTCGTTTTCAATTCGTTATTCGAGTCTATTTTTGAACGTCAAATGGGAATTATGTTCTTCGTATTTTTCTATTTCTTGTTGTTTCACGTGAACTTCTGTCAACAGACAACTGACAACAGTCAACAGACCTTGTCCAATTAAAATAAAGATTTTGAAATGAGTAAATTTTCTCTTTTCATAAAACATTTGTTCGATAAGATTACAGCATCATTGGGGATAATTGTTTTATCTCCTTGTATGTTAATAATTTTTATCATTCATAAGATTGTTATGCCTAAAGGGAAATTCCTGTTCAAGCAAGAAAGAATAGGTCAATATGGAAAACCTTTTAAGATTTACAAGATAAGGACGATGGTGCGGAACGAAGATGATAATTTCATTACGACTGCTAAAGACGAAAGAATTTTACCATTCGGCAGATGGCTTAGAAAGAGCAAGTTAGATGAAATTGTTGAACTTATAAATGTTTTGAAAGGCGAGATGAGTCTCGTTGGTCCCCGCCCTGATGTTGCAGGTTATGCCGATATGCTTCAAGGTGAAGACAGAAAAATTCTCGAATTAAAACCCGGAATAACAGGACCTGCTTCCTTAAAATATATTAATGAAGAAGAATTATTGGCAAAAGTAGATGATCCTAAAAAATATAACGACGAAATAATATATCCCGATAAAGTTAAAATTAATTTAGAATATTATTATAACAGAACTTTCTGGG
>JAZOCI010000156.1:0-39696 GCA_045596465.1 Bacteroidales bacterium
AAGTAGAGTTCGCTTTGAGAGGAGTATACAAATACAACAATAAATGGAATTTTAACATAGCCACATATTTTGAAGGCAAACGTTATGCGCTGACAGATTTAACAAAATACGAAAATGATTATTATTTTGACGGAATAAGAGTACTGAAGCCAATCTGCGACATACAATTAGGTTGCGACTACAACTTCAGAGACGACTTATCGTTTTATGCAGAAGTCAAGAATCTGATTCACAACAAATATCAAATATATTACGGATACCCGAGCTACGGATTCCAGATGTTCTTAGGATTTAAGTACAGGTTTTAAGTCTACGGTCTACAGGCTACAGTCTACAGGCTACAGTCTACAGGCTACAGTCTACAGGCTACGGTTCAAAAGGTACATTCAATGCGTCTATTATTAGTTCAATAAAACTCATTTTTTCTTCAATTTTTTGTTATTTAATTTGTAAAATATCACGATTTTTTTTATTATCTTTGCACGTAATATCACACTATTTCAAGATAATTAAAACATCATTTTACATATAATGGAAGAAGAAGTAAAAAAGGTTGCTGAGAGCAACTATAACGCGAGTAACATTCAGGTTTTAGAAGGATTAGAAGCTGTTCGTAAGCGTCCAGCGATGTATATCGGCGATGTCAACGTCAGGGGTCTGCACCATTTGGTTTATGAAGTCGTTGACAACTCTATCGACGAGGCGATGGCTGGTTATTGCAACACCATTGACATCAGAATATTAAAAGACAACTCCATACGCGTAGCCGACAACGGTCGTGGTATCCCGACAGGCTGGCACGAGAAAGAGCAACGCTCAGCATTGGAAGTGGTTCTCACAGTATTGCACGCTGGCGGTAAGTTCGACAAAGGTTCGTATAAGGTTTCTGGCGGTCTGCACGGCGTCGGTGTCAGCTGCGTCAACGCACTTTCAAAACATCTCACAGCAGAGATTCACCGCGAAGGCAAGATATTCAAACAAGAATACGCATACGGCAAGCCATTGACACAAGTCGAAGTCGTGGGCGAAGCTGAAGACACAGGAACCATCATCACTTTCACTCCAGACGATTCCATCTTCCTCACCAACATATATGATTATGAGACTTTGTCTAAACGTATGCGCGAGCTGACATATCTCAACAGAGGCATCAGCATAACATTGACCGACGAACGCGAAACAGACGAAGAAGCTAACATCATTCAGAAAAGCGAAGTTTTCCACTCAGAAAACGGTCTCGCCGACTTCATCGATTACTTAGACAAAAACCGCGAGAAACTCACACCAGAGCCTATCACCATCTCTGGAGAAAGCGACAACGTTCCGGTAGAGATAGCGTTAGAATATAACACCTCGTTCTCTGAAAACTTACATTCATACGTAAACAACATCAACACTCACGAAGGCGGCAGCCACCTCTCAGGATTCCGTCGTGGATTGACACGTACTTTAAAATCATACGCCGAGAAACAAGGCATGTTCGCCAAGCTGAAATTTGAAATCAATGGCGACGACTTCCGCGAAGGCTTGACAGCTATCATCTCAGTGAAAGTGCCAGAGCCACAGTTCGAGGGTCAGACAAAAACAAAACTCGGCAACAGCGAGGTGATGGGTATCGTTGATAAGATCGTCAGCGATCGTCTCAACAACTATTTGGAAGAACATCCAAAAGAAGCTAAGATGATCGTCGATAAAGTCGTGTTGGCCGCAACAGCACGTCACGCCGCTCGTAAGGCGAGAGAGCTCGTACAACGTAAAGGCGCCTTGTCGGGTTCAGGACTTCCAGGCAAATTGGCAGACTGTTCGGATAAGAATCCAGAAAAGACAGAGATTTACATCGTTGAGGGTGACTCAGCAGGCGGCTCAGCAAAACAAGGTCGCGACAGATCGTTCCAAGCTATACTTCCTCTTAGAGGTAAGATCCTCAACGTGGAGAAAGCCATGCCTCACAGAATATTCGAAAGCGAAGAAATCAAAAACATTTATACCGCTCTCGGTGTTACTATAGGAACAGAAGAAGACAGCAAGGCTTTGAACATAGAAAAACTGAGATATCACAAGATTGTCATCATGACCGATGCCGACGTGGACGGTAGCCACATCTCGACATTGATACTCACATTCTTCTTCCGTTACATGCCTGAATTAATAAACAAAGGTTACGTATATATCGCAACGCCTCCTTTGTATCTTATCAAAAAAGGTAAGACAGAACGTTACTGCTGGACAGAAGAAGAGCGTGCTCAGATAACAAGAGAACTGTCGTCTGACGGCAGCGACAAAGGCTTGCACATTCAACGTTACAAAGGTCTTGGTGAGATGAACCCAGAACAATTATGGAGCACCACCATGGATCCGGCACACAGGACGTTACGTCAGATCACGATAGAGAACGGCGCTGAAGCCGACTACGTCTTCTCTATGCTCATGGGCGATGAAGTGGGACCACGCCGCGAGTTTATAGAACAAAACGCGACATACGCAAATATCGACGCATAACAAAATAAAGACTGCTTTATGGATAACAACGACAACAAATTAGATCTCTTAACTAAAAAAATCTACGAAGAAGGTATCGAGAAAGCTCAAAACGATGCTAAGAAAATTCTCGAGAAAGCTCATAAAGATGCCGATAATATTATCAAAGAAGCTGAAAACAAAGCTGATGCTATTGTCGAAAAAGCCAATAATGACGTCGCAAATCTCAGACAAAAGACAGAAGCAGAAATCAGCATGAGCGTAAAACAAACCGTAGCAGCTCTTAAACAACAACTTACGAACCTCATTTCTAATAAGATTGCCGTTGACATGACAACAACAGCTTTCAAAGACGAAGACTTCGTCCGAGAACTGATGTCGAAAATTATCGAGAAATGGAACGCCGAAGGCAATGTCGATCTTAATGTGATGATGAACGCAAAAGAAAAAGAGGAATTTGAAAAATATCTTCTCGCAAAACATAAAGATTTATTTGACAACAACTTGACTCTCGTAACCAATCCTAATCAAAAAGAAGGATTCGTCGTTCAGCCGAAAGACGGAAGTTACAAGATAACGTTCTCCGAAAAAGTCTTTGAGGAATTTTTCAATGTTTATCTCAAAGAATATTCGAAGAAATTATTATTCTCATAAGTTAAAAAAGATATATCCAATATCGGGTATATCTTTTTTTTATATTTTTTTTAACATTATCGCACTTGAAAATGAACATAGCTGGAGGAAACTATTATTGCCTGATAGCAGGTCTGCCGGAAATAAGTCCCGACGACAAGAAACTTAGTCTCTCGGTTCAGGAATTGCGTACTTATCTCAGCAACTATCTTACAAAAGATGAGATGGACGCCATCAACCTCTTCTTCTACCCTAACGACAACTTACAGATTTTACGCATCTTACAAAAACAAGAAGCTGATACAAATCTTCAAACAGTATTCACGCCATCACAATTGGAAGACGAAATCCAAGATCCTATGTTCGTTCCTTCTTATCTGAAAGAATATCTTTTAGATTTACAGAAAGAAGACAGAGAGACATCGAATCGTCTTGCAGAAGTGGAACTTAGCGAGAGATATTGGATCTTCATGCTTTCACAAAAAAACAAATTAGTCAGGAAATATGCAGAGTTTTCTTTGAATGTAAAAAATCTGATAACAGCGTTGAATTGCCGTAAATATCATCTTGACATCGAGAAAGAAGTTATCGGAGATTCATTTTTCACAAAACAGCTGAAGACTTCGCGTGCGAGAGATTTCGAGTTGTCGGACGATTATCCATACGTCGATGATATTTTAAATCTTTTTGAAAAAGACAATAACACAGCCGAACGCGAATATAAAATAGACATGCTTTATTGGGGATTTCTCGATGAGATGACAGAGCATAAATATTTCACTTTCGATAATGTAATAGCTTTCATGTTGAAACTGATGATTTTAGAACGTTGGAGCAAGATGACGACAGAACAAGGAAAGACGATTTTCCGCGAGTTGTTAGAACGTTTCAAGAATGAATTCCAGTTTGCAAAGGAATTTGAAATATAAATTTAGATAAAAAATAAACACCATATAAAATGAATAAGACAACAGGAAAAGTAGTAAGTATCATCTCCAACTTGGTCTTGGTCAGAATTGAAGGCGATGTTTTTCAAAATGAGATATGCTTCATCTTCTTAGGTGAAGAAAAGCTGATGGCTGAGGTTATCAAAATTATCGGCGACATTGCTTACGTTCAGGTATTTGAAAGCACACGCGGACTGAAGCCAGGCTCTAAAGTTGAGTTTGAAGGACACATGTTAGAAGTAGAACTCGGTCCCGGATTGTTATCCAAGAACTTCGACGGACTACAGAACGACTTAGACAAGATGGACGGTGTCTTCTTGAAGAGAGGTCAATATACACCGGCATTGGAAGACGACAAGAAATGGTCGTTCACTCCGTTGGCAAAAGTCGGCGATAAAGTCATTGCCGGCGACTGGCTCGGCAACGTCAAAGAAAACTGGCTCGACCATAAGATCATGGTGCCTTTCAAATTTGAAGGCGAATATACTGTTGAGACAATTGTAAGTCAAGGCGAATATACTATCAATGACGTCATTGCCACATTGAAAGATGCAGAAGATGAGATTCATAACGTCACTATGGTACAGAAATGGCCTGTGAAGTTAGCCGTCAAAGCATATAAAAACAAGCCGCGTCCTTTCAAATTATTGGAGACCGGAATACGTGTCATAGATACCATGAATCCTATTTTGGAAGGCGGAACAGGTTTCATTCCAGGACCTTTCGGTACGGGAAAAACTGTCATTCAGCACTCATTGGCAAAACACGCCAATGCCGACATCATCATCATGGCAGCTTGCGGTGAACGCGCCAACGAAGTAGTGGAAATATTTTCCGAGTTTCCTCATCTTGAAGACCCTCGCACAGGAAGATCATTATATGAAAGAACTACCATTATCGCTAACACTTCCAATATGCCCGTCGCGGCTCGTGAAGCATCTGTATACACAGCCATGACGATAGGCGAATATTACAGGGCGATGGGATTAAAAGTCTTCTTGCTCGCCGACTCCACCTCACGTTGGGCTCAGGCTTTGCGTGAGATGTCGAACCGACTTGAAGAGCTTCCAGGACAAGATGCCTTCCCTATGGACTTATCGGCAATCATAGCAGGATTCTATGCTCGCGCTGGCATCGTATATCTCAATAATGGAGAGACCGGCTCTGTAACATTCATCGGAACTGTTTCACCAGCAGGCGGTAACTTGAAAGAACCAGTCACAGAATCGACTAAGAAAGCCGCACGTTGTTTCTACGCCTTGTCACAAAACCGCGCCGACTCGAAACGTTATCCTGCCATCGACACATTAGATTCTTATTCAAAATATCTTGAATATCCGGAGTTTATATCATTCGCGAAAGAAAAATTAGACGAGAATTGGGTTGAATTGGTGAATGAAGCACGTAACATCTTGGTACGCGGAAAAGAGATGGAAGAACAAATCAACATTCTCGGCGACGACAGCGTGCCTGTTGATTATCATATCACATTATGGAAATCGGAATTCGTGGATTTCGTCATTCTACAGCAAGACGCTTTCGACAAAATTGACGCGACAACATCTTTAGAACGTCAGGAATATATGTTGAAAAAAGTTATCAACGTCATTCGTTCTGAATTTTCATTCGAAGGATTTGAAGAAGTCGCTACATATTTCAAGAGACTCATCAACGTTTTCAGACAGATGAATTACACCACTTTCCAATCGGAAGAATTCAGGAAGACAGAAGAAGAAGCCAAATCTGTTCTTGCAGAAAGAATGGTAAAATAGTTTGCAAATAAAAAATAACATATATATGAACGCATTTCAAAAAGTTTATACCAAGATAAGTCAGGTCACGAAGGCGACATGTAGTCTGAAGGCTACCGGTGTCGGTTTCGATGAACTCGCATATATACACGGACGTTTGGCTCAGGTCGTGAAGATTTGGGGCGACGAAATCACATTGCAGGTTTTCTCCGGAACGGAAGGCATTCCAACTAATGCGGAAGTCGTTTTTCTCGGCAAGGCTCCTACTCTTAAAGTCAGTGACGAGTTATGCGGACGTTTCTTCAACGCTTTCGGTCAGCCTATCGACGGCGGTCCTGAAGTAGACGGCGAAGAACGCGAGATCGGCGGTCCTTCCGTGAATCCGGTTCAACGTAAGCAGCCTTCAGAACTCATCGCGACTGGTATCGCAGGCATCGACTTGAACAACACCTTGGTTTCAGGACAGAAAATTCCATTCTTCGCCGACCCAGATCAGCCTTATAACCAAGTGATGGCTAACGTAGCGATGAAAGCTCAGACCGACCGTATCATCCTCGGAGGCATGGGACTTACCAACGACGACTACTTATATTTCAAGAACTTATTCGAGAACGCAGGCATCTTAGATCATATCGTATCTTTCGTAAATACGACCGAAGCTCCTCCTGTTGAACGTCTTCTCGTCCCTGATATGGCATTGACAGCAGCAGAATATTTCGCAGTAGATAAGAACGAGAAAGTATTGGTTCTCTTGACCGACATGACATTATACGCCGACGCTTTGAGTATCGTCTCCAACCGTATGGATCAGATCCCGTCGAAAGACTCTATGCCAGGTTCTTTATATTCAGACCTCGCTAAGATTTATGAGAAAGCCGTACAGTTCCCGAGCGGAGGCTCGATAACAATCATCGCCGTCACTACCTTATCGGGTGGCGACATCACACACGCCATTCCAGATAACACTGGCTATATCACTGAAGGTCAGCTCTTCCTACGTAAAGACACAGAAATCGGTAAGGTAATCGTCGACCCGTTCAGAAGCTTATCGCGTCTGAAACAATTGGTTATAGGCAAGAAGACACGCGCCGACCATCCTCAGGTGATGAACGCTTGTATCCGTCTTTACGCCGACGCCGCCAACGCAAGAACGAAACTCGAAAACGGCTTCGACCTGACCGACTACGACAACCGCGTCCTTGAGTTCGCAAAAGAATATTCCAACGATTTGCTCGCCATCGACGTAGACCTTAAGATAGAACAGATGTTAGACACAGCATGGAATCTCTTCGGTAAATATTTCACAAAATCGGAAGTATCTATCAAGAAAGAGTTTATGGATAAATATTGGACAGGTAAAGAAGACTGATTGCCAATAAATTAAAATAATAAAATTATGGCAATAAAATTTCAATATAATAAAACGTCGTTACAACAGCTTGAGAAACAGCTGAAGATACGCGTGCGCACGCTTCCTACTATTAAAAGTAAGGAGTCGGCATTGCGTCTCGAGGTAAAACGCTCCAAAGAAAAAGTCGAGGAGTTTAACGATAAACTCGAGAATATCTTGAGAGAATCGGGCGACATACTTCGTCTGTGGGGCGAGTTCAATCCGGAACTCATCACTGTTGAAGACGTGAAATTCAGCGTCAAGAAGATAGCTGGTGTCAACACACCTGTCTATGAAGGCGCGACATATAAGATAAAAGAATTCAGCGTTTTCAATATGCCAGCATGGATATTAGACGGCATTGAATATATGAAGTCGTTGATCGACATCACATTGGAACGCGAGTTCTGGGTGCGTAAGATGGAGCTGCTCAGCAAAGCGAGAAAGAAAACCACACAGAAAGTGAACCTTTATGAAAAGGTGCAGATTCCAGGATTCGAAAGCGCGATACTCAAAATAAAACGCGTCATGGAAGACGAAGAAAATCTTTCAAAAGCGGCTCAGAAAATTGTAAAAATGCGTCAAGAAAAGGAGGTTGAATCATGATTACTCCAATGACAAAACTGACGATGCTGATTTATCATCGCGACTACAAGAAATTCCTCACTGACCTCCGCGACCACGGCGTAGTTCACGTGCATGCTAAAAAACAGACACTGCAAGACGAGAACATGAAAGCCAAGATGACGGAAGTGAAGCATATCAATAATGTGATTAAATCACTCGTAGAGACGCACGGACGTGCGTCTGAAAATATCAGTGAGGCACACGATAATAAGACACACGTCCGTGTGTCTCTACATGTGGAGGAATTGATTTCATTCATCGACAGTAAATTCGCAGAGATTGATTCCATTCAACAAGAAATCATTTCTTTACAAAAAGACGATAACGTATATGCTCAGTGGGGAAAATTTCCAGAAGAGAGATTAAATCTGATAAAAGCCAATAATTGGGACGTGCGCTTCTTCACAGTGCCGAGCAAGAAATACGACAACGCTTGGGAACAGGAATTTAACGCTTTCTTGGTTAATGAAGTCTCTGGTTTCTCTTACTTCACGACATTCACTTCTAAAGATAAAGAAATCAATATCGACGCGGAAGCTTTCCATTTTCCTGCAATGACGAAGTCGGAAATAGAGAATAAGATTAAGGAACTTAAAAACGAGTTAAACGACATCAAGACTTATCTCTCCGACATCGCTGAAGATGCTATCGTTCGTCTTAACGAATATAAAAAATCCATCATCGAAGATGCCAATTTCTATAAAGTCAGTGAAGCCGCTGAACATTTGGCTGACGACAAGATTATGGCGTTGGAAGGCTGGGTTCCTACTGAAATTAAAACTGCAACGATTGAATGGTTAGAAAATGAAGACATTTATTTCGAGGCGAGCGAACCTGAGAAAGGTGTTGATAATCCGCCGATAAAACTCAAGAACAGATTCTTTGCGAGATTATTTGAGATGGTCGGCAATATGTATTCAATCCCGACATATTGGGAATTGGACATGACACCGTTCTTCGCTCCTTTCTTCGTCCTCTTCTTCGGATTCTGCATGGGCGACCTTGGCTACGGCGCATTGATATGTCTCGTGACCTTAGGTTTGATTATCAGCAAGAAGATGAAAGAGATGAATAACGTCTTATGGTTAGGATTCTTCTTAGGCTTAGGTACCGTCGTCATGGGAACGATAAGTGGCACATTCTTCGGAGTGCCATTATTAGATGTCGACATTCCTATCGTCAATAAGTTGAAGACGATAATGTTCAAGCCAGACGGTTTATATTCAGCTTTTTATGTATCATTAATAATAGGTGTGTTCCAGATATTGTTCGGCATGTGTCTTAAGATTATCAACCAGACGAGGTTATATGGCTTCGGCGCTGCGGTATCGACTGTCGGCTGGGTAATATTATTACTCGGCGGAATAGTGACATTCCTCATCGACGGCATCGGCGTCCCGTTCTATGCCTGCGTGATAGTCGGTTGCGTCCTGATATTCCTCTTAAACAGGCCTATCAACTCTATCGCATCTCCATTTAAAAATATCGGTTCCGGATTGTGGGATACTTATAACATGGCAACGGGACTTCTCGGCGACGTGCTTTCTTACATCAGATTGTTCGCATTAGGATTGTCAGGTTCCATATTAGGATTAGTTTTCAACGACTTAGCAATGAATATGAAACCAGATATACCGGTACTCGGAACTATAGTGATGCTTCTTATCTTGATATTCGGTCACGCCATGAACATCGCCTTGTCGGCATTGAGCGCTTTTGTACACCCTATGCGTCTAACCTTCGTCGAGTTTTATAAGAACTCAGGATTTGTTGGAGGTGCAAAACAGTATGAACCGTTTAGGAAGAATTGACAATTAAAACAATTGTGGTAAAAAATCATGTAGAGGCACACGGACGTGTGACTATTAAATAAAAAAGAAAACAAACAAAAAATAATAACAAATAAAAATTAAACATTATGACATCATTAGTATTAGCTTATGTTGGTATCGCATTGATGATTGGATTATGCGGTATCGGTAGTGCATTAGGTGTAACCTACGGTGGCAACGCAACAGTTGGCGCAATGAAAAAGAATGACGAAGCATTCGGTAACTACTTGGTATTAAGTGCTATGCCTGGCACACAGGGTTTATATGGTTTCTTAGGATTCTTCTTATTACAAGGAGTCTTGACACCAGAAATCACAGCAGCACAGGCTTTGGCAGTATTCAGCTGCGGTTTGTTCCTCGGCGTCGTCGGTTTAGTATCTGCTATCCGTCAAGGTCAGCTTTGCGCTAACGGCATCACTGCTATCGGCAACGGTCACGATGTCTTCGGCAAGACTTTGATCTTGGCGGCTTTCCCTGAGCTTTACGCTATCATCGCAGTAGCCGCAACATTCTTGATCTCATCAGCGATATAATTTTGAACACTGACATAAACGCTGACACTGACATTGGTAAGTCAATGTCAATGTCAGCGTCTGTGTTTCTTACCAACACAATACGCTATTCCCATCGCTGACAATAAAAGCATTCCGCTTCCGACGGGAACGTTGTCCGATGTCTCGGCGAGACTATTTGTCGTTGTTTTTTCTTCATAAAATTTATATTCAACACTTCCCGATTTATGACTGTAGTCAAAGAAAGCATATGTCTTTTGCGCTTTCACATCTATCTGAGACACACACGCTAAAACTAAAAATAAAGCAAGTCTTTTCATCTGTTAAAATTTATTCACATCATGAAAACATAAAATCATGTTCAAAGTTGAAACAGATGATGTTAAATAAGCCTTAATTTTCACTTGAAAAGACAGCAATATCAGCCAAAAAAAAGACACATTCAATGTGTCTTTACATTCTTCATTGTATATTGTTTAGACGCGTCAATTACATCTTTTTCATTTTCCATTGGTGTAATATGTCACGCCTCTACAATTGTACATTCAATTCCTAATCGTAAAAACCTCCCCTGCTTCAGGTATCACCACGTCTTTAAATCCGGCTTTTTCAAGGACTTTCTTGTATGGAAGCTGAGCTTCATAGTCACCATGGACGATAAAGACCTTCTTCACTTTTTCCGGATTCTGACAGCGTAGATATTGTTCCATTTCCTGATAGTCGGCATGACCGCTAAAAGCATCTATGCTAAATATTTCGGCATTGACTTTATGAGGCATTCCGTGAATTGAAATTTCCTTCTCGCCACTTAAAATGCGTGCACCGAGAGTCATAGGAGCGCAATAACCGATTGCCAAAATCGAATTTTTAGGATTGTCGATATTATTTGCGATATGATGTTTCACTCTTCCTGCTTCCATCATGCCCGATGCCGAAATGATGATACAAGGTTCTTTTCTTTGGTTCAAAGCCTTCGAATGATTTACATTCGTGATATATTTCAATGTCCCAAAACCGAAAGGATCGTCGTCATGTTCAAGGACTTCCGCCACGTCTTTATTAAACAAATCGAGGTGCATACGGAAGATATTCGTCGCATTGACCGCCAAAGGACTATCGACATAAATAGGAATTATCGGCAGTTTACCTTCGTTGTAAAAATTATTTAAGATATAAACTATTTCCTGAGTGCGACCTATAGCGAAGGAAGGAATGATGAGTTTACCTTTTTTCTCGACGCAAGTATGCTTAATAATTTTTAACAATTCATCTTCCGACAATTGTTTATCTTGATGTAATCTGTCGCCGTAAGTACTTTCCACGATAAGATAATCACATTGAGGAAAAGCGTCGGGAGCACGAAGCAAGTAATTATTATCACGACCGATGTCGCCGGTATAACCGATACGTGTCACTGTTCCGAACTCATCAATTTCTATTGTCGCGGCGGCACTGCCGAGCAAGTGACCTGTGTTTGTAAACTTCACCTTTATATTATTGTCGATATAAAACTGACGATTAAGCGGCACGCTGATAAAAAGTTCCATACAATCGCGGGCGTCTTTCTCGGTATAAATCGGGTCGACGGGTTTCAAACCTTGACGAGCTCTTTTCTTATTAAACCAGATCGTATCGTTTTCTTGAATAAATCCGCTATCGGGCAACATGATAGAACAGAGGTTACGTGTTGCTTGCGTACAAATCACCGAGCCACGGAATCCTCGTTTATAGAAATAAGGTATCAATCCAGAATGATCGACATGAGCGTGAGTAAGAATGATATGATCTATCTCCGCTGGATCGACCATTGTATTACGGTTCAAAGAGTCAGTTTCGAGACCTTTACCTTGAAACATTCCACAATCGAGAAGAATCTTTTTTCCATGACGAGTCGTGATGAGATGTTTGCTTCCCGTCACTTCTCTTGCTGCTCCGATAAATTTTATTTCCATGTTATTAATTTGGTAATTTATTATTTATCTTTTATTTTTCCAATAGTAAAGACAAGTCCCAAACGAACGTTTGCCGTCTTATAAGAAGTCAACATTTTTAATGTTGAAGCATTTAATTTGGAGACAATCATAATGTTATCTGTTACAGCATAAATATTCAAAGGACCAATATTTACACCGATGCCCAATCCTAAAGCATTACCTGCATATCTTGAAGCCGTGTAGCTTGCAGTAAGGTTCAAGAATTCGAAGAAAGAACCGCTATAAGCCAAGGTCAATGCCGGACGGAATTTTTCTTTGATGTAATACATTTGGGCTATGGCTGTAAATCTTGCCATTGGCATAAGTTCATAATAACCTTGCACCATTATTCTGGTTTTCAATGATGTTCGGTAGTCGTCACCAACATAAAGAGAATCGTCATCCCACACACTTTCAACCAAATCGAGATATAAATCTTCGAAATTGAAATTCATATCCACAAGGTTCTCGAAATCATCTATCAAAGCGTCATTAAGCACGACATTATCTTTATGATTATGTTTTTCTTTAGAGTTTCTCCAAGTTATCCATCCGAGGTCATACACGCCAGCAGCCACGCCAAAGCGCTCGTTAAATATGTAAGATGCTCCGAAATCAATACCAAATCCCATGTTATCTTTAATGGTATACATATCTCTGAAAGGTATATTACCGATTGTATCGATATAAGCTCCGATATCGCCGATGCGATTAATATCCATATCCAATAAAGTCGAAGCCTTAATATTGATATTGACATCTGCTGTCATTTCGTAAGTATCAGCATCGGTATATATTTGGGTGTTATCGTCATTAATCGAAAGGTTTGCTATACCGGCAAGGAACTTTGGTCTTATACCGACGGTCAATTTATCGTTGATGGCATATTGTATTCCCAATGAGGTCTCTGAAAACGCGTTAAGGTCTACACCCACGCTTAAGTCAGCTGGCGAATCACCAAGATAATTACCATTGCCATTGATAAAGAATCCTAAGAAATCTCTCGCATAATGCACTTCGGTATTAAATCTAAAACGATAATTGATATCGAAGAAGAAGCGTTTGACCTTAAAGCCTACACGAATGATGTCGAGCGACATATTGGTATTTATGAAGTTATCATGTTCATCGAGACTATTCAAAAACTTATTGGCATTTAAATACACCATATTGTCGTCATGGCTCAGCAAGTTTTTATACTTGATACTTGAATTATAGACCGAGAAACCAATGTTGGAGATTCCCACGCCGAAAACCACTTTCGACTCTGTCGGCATCGCCGGATTATAATAATTGTTATATGAAAGATGTGGCAATAATGTCATTGTTATACCATCATTCTGAGATTTTGCCGTCAAACTGACAAATAAAAAGGCAAGTAATAATAATCTGTATATCTTTTTCATATCACAATCATTTAAAAGTTCAACTCATCTAAGTAAATTTCAGTAGTCTTCGTCTTAAGTCCCAACCTAAGATTAAAATAATCGTTAGCATTGATTATCACTGTATTACCAAGTGACGTAAACGAAATATCAAGCATCAACTGGTCTGTATTTTGAATATTATGCAGTTTTTCGTCTCTAACATTGACTATAAGTACATCGTCAGTATCACCACTGCCGAAATTACCACTTATGGTAGCTCCCTCTTCAAATAACGAGTCGATGACGATGCCATTTTCCATCATATATATCTGAGGAATTATTTGCAAAGGAAGGCTATTACGGAAAACGAATTTGAATTCCAATTCGTCAAAAACATTCTCGACAACACCCATACCGTTTTGTTCTGTATCGCCGAGTGTAAGGTTAAAGTCAATAGTATCAACAAATTTCAAATCGTCGATATTAAACTGCAGTGGCAATTCAAGGTCAGCAATAATATCGATATGAGAGTCATCGTTTATCATTTTTTCTGATACATTTTCACATTCCATGACGATATCGCCTTCGAAAGAAAAGCTTTTATATGGTTTGAGAACATCTACGAAATCCACCATTTTATCGTCTAAATCGGTGATGTAGCCATAAGAATCTCCCGTTGAGTGCAACAATATTTCTACCGGATATTTCTTAAATACATTCACATTGCCTTCATCACTCGACAAATACAAGGATTCAATATATCCGTCGGTAAGGAAACCAAATGTATTCAAATATTTTATATTGAACTGTGTCTTCACGACTTTCAAGTCACCATAAAGATTATTTATATTAACCGCAATGTCTTTACTTGCTTCAAAATCGAATGACAAATCCTCAATACTTCCATCCAAAGATTTAAGTTTCAGATTTCTTACACTTCCATCTACATCAAAATAGTAATTTCCACCTATTCCCTGATCTGAAATTGCCATGATCATTTTTACAGAAAAATCAATCTGACCATCAACAGGCATGACTTTACAGTCAGTCAAATCAATATAAACACTTTGATTACCATTATTATCTAATTTCACTTCCACCTCGAAACTACTTCCATCTGAGAGCTCAATATTGTCTGTTGACAACACCAACTCTTTCAAAACATCTAAGTTCGAAGAAAGATTCATGTTGATGGCACCACTTTTTAAGACTGCATGATTAATCGTATATCCTTCATATTCAAAAGGAATCGAGAACAAGTTTTCCAATGGTATTTCCACTGGAACAGGAACCGGAGATGCTGGTATTGACGGAATTTCAAACTCTTCACTCGATTCAAATGTAACATCATCTAATCCTCCTAAAATGTCATCAGCAGTAACAGCATTAATAATAGAATCAGCGTAACAAACAGAAATTTCACCGCTTGGAGACACTTTAAGATACTGAAAAACAGCCGAATCTAACACATTCAACAAATCACCGACTTTAATCGTATCAGCAAATAACGAAAGTGCAAATTGATTATTCAACTCCACTTTATTAATTTTTTCTTTTTTGCACGAATGAATCATACATAAAAAAAGAAACAACACACCAAGATACTTAATTGCATTCCTTTTCATAATAAAAAATATTTCTTTGTTTTAGTAATTTTATCATCTATAATGCTACAAATGTAAATATTTTTATGATTGTAAAAGTACTTTTACAATCGTTTTTTTCAAAAAAAAAACAGGGAAAATAATTTTCCCTATTTTCATCATTATATTACTGACTTACAGTATTATTCAACTACAATTTTTTCTATCGTAACAGAATTTCCTGTTCTTATCTCAACAAAATATATTCCTGATTTAAGGTCTGACACATTAATTTGTCTGTCTTCGACGTTCATTTTCTTGACGAGCTGTCCTTGATAATTGTAAATCATCGCATCAAATAACTCATTGAGATTTACATAAATGATTTCAGATGCCGGATTTGGATAAATGTTAATCCTTTTCCCTGCATTGATATCAGCAATTGATACTTCATCATCATTTCCATCGTCGTTTCCATCATCATTTCCATCGTCGTTTCCATCATCATTTCCATCGTCGTTTCCATCGTCGTTTCCATCGTCGTTTCCATCATCGTTTCCATCGTCGTTTCCATCGTCGTTTCCATCATCAATCTTTACGATGTTAAGCGGAGGCAAGACGATATTGTCTAAAAACGCACAATCTTGTGCAGATGAATCGACTTTGTCTTTCACGTATGACCATTTCAAGGTGTGAGTTCCCTTAGTCACAATATGAGAGAACTTTTCCCAATTTGTAGGAGCATTATTACCTTTCCATTGAGCCACTTCATTATCATCGACATAGAAGATCAATTTATCGTAATATTCGCAAGATGTTTTATAACAGAAACTCATTTCTGTATCTTCCAACACATTGACTATGATGAACATTGACGAAGTTTGAGCATCGTTGATATCACCCGACATTGCGCAATAAGTTCCTTCGTAAGCGCCATTGCCTATCACCCAATCAGCATCACCTTCGAATTTCCAATCGGCTTTTGAGAAGTCGCCTGTTTCGAAATCTTCCAACGACTGACCTATCGTGATGTAATAATTAGATTTTAATTCGTAAGCGCCTGATACTACGGAATAAAACACTTCAAAGACAGTTCCGCTTGTAATATTTTCATTTGATTCGAAATCTGCCACCATCTCAATGACTTCGCCTGGTTGCAAAGATTCTACTGTTGTAACAGGTTCTAAGAAAGCGATGTCGTCGGAGCTACTCACCAACTCTGCTTTCACGTTACGAGCTTCGCTATTGCCAGCATTTCTCACTGCGATATACAAAGTGCTATTTGTTCCTGGTTCGAGAATATCATTCTTAATGAAGATTGTATCGAGTTCAAACTTAGGAGCGTTGGCTATGATTGTGAAGTCGTCAGTCCATGACTTATCGCCCGATTTACATAAGACATCGAATGACAATTCTTCTTGGTCAGGCACGTTATCGGAGACTTTAAACTCGAACATATCTTTAATCTCTGCTGTCGCATTAGAGCCGAGCGCAGCGACGGTAGCATTCGCTTTTGTCATTGTAACGTAATCGCTTTTTGAAACGAGTTCGACCTCAATATCATTTGCCTCTTTTGCACCTATGTTTTTAATTGTAATATCAAGATTTATCGTCTCGCCATAATCTAACTGTCCGTCGCTTTCATTCAAATCATAATTATTGAAAATCAAGAAAGCATCATCTGTCGATTTCACTTCTATGTCTCTGATTTCAGTGACTTTATTGTAAGATATCACAGTAAGTTTCAATGTTCCTTCTTCAGTAAGTTCCGGGAAGTTGAGATCAGCCTTACCGTTTCTGATATAAGAAGAAGCTACCATCTGACCGTCTTTCGATAATGTCGCGATACCGGAATTGACATCAGCATTTACGGTAAAGTTTGTCATTCCAAGCAGAAGATCAGCTTGATTAGTAGAGACATTCATTTTTTCTGGTGTTTTGGTTCTGACCATCATAGAAGGATCGCCGAAGAGGAGCCATGAATAATGTGTATATCCGCGATCTTCAGGGCACATATCAAGGATATACATATTTCCATTCAAGGATGCTCCGCCGAGTGTGTGTTTATAACCTTCGCGCCATTCTGCCAAGATATCTATCATCTCATCTTGTCCGTAGAATGGAGGCACCCATGGTTGAGATATCCAGGAAAACATACCGCCGATAGCACCGACAGGAGCTCCTGTAGCAGGATTTTTTGCTCTCATCCACGACTCGGCAAAACATTCATCAAGATCGAATTGTCCGTTAAGACACGACACCGACCAGATAAACGGCAGCATATTATCATTTGTCAAATTGTGCACACATTGCGTATCGAAGTCGGCAAGAACCCATTTCAATTCTTCACCATGGTCACAATAAGTAACGATACCTGCACCTTTATTGAAATCTGCTGTTATGTCGGAAGCTGTAATCGTGTATCCATCAACGCCGTCATATATTTGAGAGACTTCTGTATAAGTGTAGTTCAAGAGAGTGTCGCGAATAAAATCAATATGTTCATACTCTCTTTCGTCGTAGTGACCTCCGCCTTCGTTTGCCGAAATGCCAATACCTCTCGACAACCAAGTAGCACTCTCATCAATATCACGTTCATAATATATAATTCTATCGACTTGATTTTTCGCGTCTTCTATATCTTTAACCGACAGACGACCGACCAAAACCTCCTCATAGAAATCATCACCTTCCAACATTCCGTAGTAATTATCTGTTTTGGCGATATACGGATAACCGTCAAGAGTGACAATCACTTCGTAAGGAGGTAAGTTATTGTATTCACCCACCAAAAGGAGATAAGTCAGATTCGGGTGTGATTTATAATAATCCGAGATATAATTTTTCATATCATCGAGAGTGCCAGTCTGGGATACAAGTACCATTGATGTTGGGCGACCGGAAATATTTTTCCAATCTACAAGTCTTTGGACTTCATCTTTATATTCATCGACGCATATTACCAACATTTCACCTTCGTCTTCAACGAACGCATATCTTTTATTATCAGGATAATTGATAAAACGACGTTTGTAAGAAGCCTTCATTTCTGGGCTTACAGTTCCATTATTTCTCTTAGCTATCTTTTGGTTGATACCATTGTCGCTGACTTTCTTGACAGCGATACGGAGGTCGGTATAGACGCGTAATGTTTTTGTTACTGGGTTATAGGAATAAGGATAGACCATTAAATTTTGTCCGCGGAAGTCTCTTAAGATATAAGGCTCTTCCAAACGTGCCGGCGTTGCTGGAAAGAATTCATCTTGCTGATACATTTCGCCGTATGTATAAGGGACATCGGCAGGATTTATCTCACGGCTGAAGTTACCTTTTGATGGAGCCACTTCAACATTATGGAAATCGACGAATTGAGATTTCACGACAGAGACTTTCATCTCTGCTTTATCACCTATTATAATAGGTATAGGATACATCGGGAGATCCGGAGCGCCGGCGACAAGCATAGACGCCATGTCAATGCCACTGACCACTATTTGTTCGCCTCTTGGTGTCGTGGCAGCGTTTTGGAAGAAGCCTCCGACTTTCACATCGACAACTATTTCTTCTTCTGTCGATGATACCAAATTTTCTTGAATTCTTGATGGAGCAGACTTACCAACTCCGACCCATTCTTGCGCAAATATCGACATATTTGCTAACAAGATGACACTCAATAGAGAAAATAATTTTTTCATCGTTAGTTTAATTTATTTATGATAATTTTTTCAATCTTAACATTGTTGTTTTCTCTTATCTCAAGGAAATAAACTCCAGATTTCAGTTTCGACAAATCTATATGTCTGAAGTTATTTTCTTTTTTCATAACTATCTGACCTTGATAATTATAAATCACTGCATCGAAATATTTGTCACTGTTAACATATATCATTCCCGATGTCGGATTTGGATATAATGATATTTTTTCTGAAATATGATACTCAATATTTTCTGATGTTTTTTTATCTGGGTCGAATATCACGAAAGAAGGTTCCGAGTATAAATTACCCTTCCTCGCAACAACACTGTAGGTTTGTATTCCTTCTTCGTAATCTTCATAATAAGCTGTCTCTGTTTGATTTGAGACGATCTCACCATTACGTCTTATGATATATTCTTCTGCATTTTCGCTCGCTGTCCATGTCAAAGCCAAGGTGTTATCCTGCAATTCCGCCTCAAGATTTTTGACAGCTTCAAATGGCGAGATCAGAGCTACTGGCGGGAACGAGATCAAGTCGACACTTGCACGATCGTTACCTTCAGAATTCTCATCATCTTTGACATATCGCCATTCTACGGTATGTTTTCCTGCATTCAAAGAATATGAATAAACGTCCCAATCCACATTACCCGACCATCTTTCTCTTTCTCGACTATCGACTATAAATGCTAAATAATCGGACTCCGGTTCTGATGACACTTTCCTATAAAATTTCAGTTCTCCTGATGTAAGTACCTCTATTTCAATCTTTAAAGATGAATATTGAGAATGACCTATTATCGCTGATTTAGCGCAATAAACACCTTCGTATGCGTTAGTGTTATCTATGATCCAAGGATTATTAGCCTGCATATCCCAGTCGTAAATCGAGAAATCACCTGTTTCAAAACCATCAGAGATAGAACCTATTATAAGTTCATAAACAGATTTCAACACATTATGATCTGAACTGACATTATAAACGATGTCATAGATAGATTTATCTTTCACAGAAGAACTTACGGTAAAATCTGTTGTCACGAAAAATGATTCTCCTGTCAGGACTTCATCGACGGTCATTATTGAATTTTCAAATTCTATATCTGAAGAACCTGAGAACAACTCCACCAAAACATCATGCGCCGTGCTATTTCCAACATTATCGAAAGCGAGTTTCAAAGTAGCTGATTCTCCGGGTCTTACGATACCATTAGGAAGTATGCTGATTTCATTTAAGGCGAATACAGGTGCGAAAGCGTCGATGCTGAAGCTTGTCTTATAACTACCGTTTACATCTGTACAAGTCATGACGAAATTGATTTTAGTGTCATTCGGCACATCTGCTGTGACAAAGAATTTGAATGCTTTTTCAAGGTTTAACGACTCATTGACAGAGACTGATGTTATCACTTCAGTATTATCAATCAATTTAATATATTGAGAAGTCGTTGATAATTCTAATGTTACGTTTTCAGCATCACCCACTCCTATATTTTTAAGGTTAAGGTCGAGGTCTATATATTCGTTGCAATCCACTTGTGCATCATCTTGATTGATGTCAAAATTCTCTAATACGATATAAGCGCCTGTCGCAGGCATCACATCGATGTCTAAGATTTCAGTTACTTTATTATATCCCATCACGACGACTTTTGCATTACCGGCTTCTGTCAGTTGAGGGAAAGTGAGATCCGCGACACCATTTTTCACGTATGCTGATGCTAACATTTTGTTATTCATCGACAATGTTGCAATACCGAAATCAGTCTCTGCATTTACCGACATTGAGGTCGCGCCCAGAAGCAATGATGTTGACGTTGTTGTGACATTCATTTTTTCAGGAGTTTTCGTTCTGAGCATCATCGAAGGGTCGCCGAACAGGATCCATGTATCGTGTGTCTCTTCAGCTGTTTCGTCGGTTATGACATCGAGTATGAACATATTACCATTACAAGACGCGCCTCCGAGGGTATGTTTATATCCGTCGCGCCATTCTGTCAAAATAGCGACCATCTCATCTTGTCCGTACATCGGAGGACGCCATGGTTGTAAAATTGTAGAGAACATACCTCCGATCGCACCTGTCGGGGCTCCTGTTTCCGGATTCATGGCACGCATCCACGCTTCTGCAAAACACTCCTCATTGTTAAAGGCACCATTATCGCAAGCCACCGACCAGATAAACGGCAACATATAATCGTTAGTCAGCTGATGAATATTATCGTTGTTAAATCCTGTCACCGTCCAACTTGTCGCAGTACCGTGATTACAATAATTTATTATGCCTACGCCTTCATTAAATCTCTTTACCAAGTCGTCGACAGTTGGAGAATTGACCTTATCATAATGTTGGGAGACGTCAGTATAAGTATAATTCAATAAGGTATCGCGGATATAATCGACATGTTCGTAGTCATATTCCGAGAAATGTCCCGTACCTTCTTTTGCCGCGATGCCAGCACCTTTAGAAAGCCACGTTGCTGTCTCATCAATATCGCGCTCATAATATATAATTTTAGCGACTTGATTTTCAGCGTCTTCAACATCTTTTACCGAAAGACGTCCCACAAAGACTTCTTCGTAAGAATCATCGCCTTCCAACATACCGTAATAATTATCGGAACGACCGTTGCTCGTCATGTGAGCAGGAAGATCCTTATGTTCTCCTACCAAAATGACGTATATCAATTCCGGATTATTCTTGTAATAATCAGCGAGATACTGTTTCATCTTTTCATCTTTTCCTGTCACTGATGATGCTACGATTTTCGTTGGACGACCGGAGATATTTTTCCAATCTACAAGAGTCTGAAGTGCGTCTAAATATTTATCGACGCAAATGACAAGCATTTCGCCTTCATCTACCAAGGATGTTCTGTAATTATTTTGATAATTGATAAAACGACGTTCATACAAAGCATCAAATTCAGGAGCTATAGACTTATTATTTCTAAGACTGACTTTTTTATTCACACCATTATCACTTATTTTTCGCACTGAAAGTGTAAGTTCTGTAAAAACTCGTAATGTTTTTGTCACAGGATTATATGCGTAAGGATATACAAGCAGATTCTGGGCGCGGAAATCTCTGAGTATGTATGGATTATCCAAGGCAGCCTGACGAGCAGGATAGAAATCATCTTGCTGATACATATCGCCATATGTAAAAGGCACATCATCAGGATTTATCTTACGGCTGAAATTACCTTTAGAAGGAGCCACTTCAACATCTTCAAAGTCAACGTATTTAGATTTTATCACGTTGACATTCATTTCCGCATTGTCGCCTATTATCAGTGGCACAGAATATAAGGGTAAATCCGGAGCTCCAGCGATGAGCATTGACGTCATATCATCGCCACTGATAATCACTTGTTTACCTTCTGAAGTCGTCACATATTCTTTAAAGAAACCGTTGAGTTTAACATCGACAATTATTTCCTCTTCCGACGCCGACACCAAATACTTCTGAATTTTCATAGGAGCACTTTTATCGACGCCGACCCATTCTTGCGCGTACGTCGCAACCACCAACGAAAATATAAATAACAATAAAGTCAGTCTCTTCATTTTCAATTACTTAAATTATTGAACTATAACTTTTTCTATCATTACATCATTATCGCTTCTTATCTCGACAAAGTAGACTCCCGTTGACAAATCAGACATATCTATTCTGCCATTATTATCATAATTTCTCATAACTACTTGACCTTGATAGTTATACACGACAACATCGAAAGTTTTGTCGAGTTCCACATACAAGATTCCTGATGTCGGATTTGGATATAATGAAACATTTTTAACATGTTCTACAATATTTACGCCTGCGCTATTGCTTGGATTTACAATCACGAAAGAAGGCATCGAATAGTTGTTTCCTCTTTTAGCGACAACAGTATAAGTCACGATTTCATCTGAGACATTTTCACTAAATTCTGTTGAAGCTTGAGTTGAAACCAATTCGCCATTGCGTCTTACAACGTATTCTTCAGCATTTTCCACCGCGTCCCATCTCAGATTAACTTGATCATTCTGGACATTATACTCCAATCCAGAGATTTTCTCGAGCATTGTAATGACACATACTGGAGGGAAAACGATATTATCGACATAAACTCTATCTTCGCCTTCGCTTGTCGAGGAATCTTTTCTAAATCTCCATTCCAAGGCGTAGCTTCCTTTTTTCATCTCACAAGTATACTTTGTCCAGTCTGTTATGCCCGACCATTCTCGGTTTGGATCTGCTAACGCATTGATTAAAAACTCCATTTTATCGTAATATTGTTCTGTCGATGTTTTGACATAGAATGACAAAGGACCATCGGCCAACACTTCTATCTGCAATTTCAGTTTCGTAAATTGGTTATTAGCGACCATATCAGCCTTTACGCAATATTTGCCTTCGTAAGGACTTATCGTATCAATATTCCAACGTCCATTTCCGTTAGCTTCCACTTTCCATTCATAAGAATCGAAGTTGCCTGTTTCAAAATCTTCGTGTATCAAACCGGCTTTTAACTCGTAACTCTTTGTCACTGTTGAATAATCAGCATTGACAGAAGCTACGACATCTATCACAGTTCCAACTTTCACCGATGATGCGACGTCGAATTCCATTGTAGCTGTATATTCTTCGCCGACAAGCACTTCCTCATTCAACACTGATGATTTTTCAAATTCCACATCGGCAGAACTGCTATAAGCCTCTGTCAAGACATTATTTGCCGTTGCATTTCCGACATTCTCGAACTTCACTTCCAAAGTCGCTTTTTCGCCAGGCTGAACCACTTCGTCAGGAAGCACTTTGATGCTATTTATTGCAAATACAGGTGCGAATGCGTATTCATAAAACGACGTCGTCCATGTGTCTGTGCCGTTGCTACATGTCACCACAAAGCCGATTCTCGTATTATTAGGAACATTAGGTTTGATGCTGACAGTGAATGCATTATCGAGTTCTATCTCTTCATTTGAATTTATAGAAGCAATTTGAGCATTATCTTTTGATATTGTAACATATTCAGAATCAGTACTAAGAGTTACTGTCACGTTATCGGTTCGTTGCATACCGACATTTTTGATTTTCATTGAAATGTCAGATGCTTTTCCATATTCAAGCTGAGCATTTTCGCTAAGGAGTTCGTGACCTGAATATATCAAATAAGGTGTCTCTGCAGGGATAACACCAAGTTCTTTAATTTCTGTCACTCTATTGTAACCCATCACGACCAATTTTGCTTTTCCTTCTTGAACGATAGGGTCGAAAGTGAGGTTTGCCACGCCGTCTACTATAGGAGCTGAGGCTATCATTTCGCCTTTCATCGACAATGTTGCGATACCATAATCAGCTTGTGCATTAATGCTCAAAGATGTCATTCCAACAAACAGATCTTGTTGTGGCACAGTGACATTCATAAGTTTGGGGACATCAGTTCTAAGCATCAAGGAAGGGTCGCCGAAGAGGAGCCATGTATCGTGAGTTGAAGGTCCATCGAACGGATCCATGTCCATCATGAACAAATTACCATTCAACGAAGCTCCGCCGAGTGTATGTTTATATCCGTCGCGCCATTCTGTCAAGATTGCTATCATCTCATCTTGTCCGTACATCGGTGGAATCCAAGGCTGAGAAATCCATGAGAACATTCCGCCGATGGCGCCTGTCAGGTTACCTGTAGCAGGGTTTGTGGCACGCATCCATGCTTCTCCAAAACACTCATCAACATCAAACTGACCATTATAACAAGCCACCGACCAGATGAAAGGCAACATATTGTCGTTAGTCAATCTATGCACTTCTGCTGTTGAGAAGTTTGCTACAGCCCAACTATCTGATGTGCCATGGTTACAATAATTTATCAAGCCTAAACCTTTGCTGAAATCTACGACCATCTGAGGTGCCGTTGGATTATTGACATTTGCATAATATTGAGCAACTTCGGTATAAGTATAATTCAATAAGGTGTCGCGAATAAAATCCATGTGTTCAAAATCCACTTCGTCATAATGACCTTGACCTTCTCTTGCCGCTATACCTGCAGCTTTTGTAAGCCATGTAGCGCTTTCATCAATATCGCGTTCGTAATAAATTATCTTATTGACTTGATTTACAGCGTCGCTCACCGAGTTGACAGGCAGACGACCAATCATCACCTCTTCATATTTGTCATCGCCTTCCAACATGCCGTAATAGTTGTCGGAACGACCTCCGCTCATCGCTTTTGCGGGCAAATCGCTATGTTCTCCAACCAAAAGAACATAGACAAGTTCCGGATTATTTTTATAATATTCAGCGATATATTGTTTCAACGCCTCATCTTGTCCTGTCTTCGACGATTCCACTATTGTCGTTGGACGACCGGAGATATTTTTCCACTCCACCAATGGCTTAAGCGCTTCCACATATTTATCAACGCAAACTATCAACATCTCACCTTCTTCCTCAAAAAAGGTATATTTCTGATCCGAAGGATAGTTGATGAAACGACGTTTGTACGAAGCATTGACTTCCGGAGCCACCTTATTACTTCTTTTTGCACTAACTTTTTGATTTACACCATTATCGCTTATTTTCTTTGCTTCTATTCTAAGATAAGTATAAACGCGCAATGTCTTTGTCACAGGATTATAAGAATATGGATACACCATCAGGTTCTGACCGCGGAAATCACGCAAGATATACGGATCACCGAGCACTACCTGTTCTGAAGGATAGAACGCATCTTGTTGATACATATCGCCGTATGTGTAAGGAACATCATCTGGATTTATCTGACGGCTGAAATTACCTTTTGACGGAGCGATTTCAACATTCTCAAAATCAACGTATTTCGACTTCACTATCGACACTTCCATCTCGGCTCTGTCACCTACTATCATCGATATAGGATACATAGGAAGATTTGGAGCGCCTTTTACAGGCATAGCAGCCATATCTTCTCCACTGATAATCAACATGTCACCTTGCGAAGTCTTTACCGTTTCCTTATAAAATCCATTCACTTTGACATCAACAACTATCGACTTCTCTGATGACGAAATCAATCTCTCTTGGATTTTTGTTGGAGCATTTCTTTCTATTCCGACCCATTCTTGTGCATTGATTGACAATATCAACAAGAAAGCCACCATTGTTAAAAAGATTTTCTTCATAATGTGTTTAAGTTAAATGAAAAAGGGCAAAACTTTATGGTTCTACCCTTTCGTCTATTATTATTGAATTGTTACTTTATTTATTGACATTTCTCCATCAGCGATGAGTTTCAAGAAATAAATTCCTTTTTCCATATTAGCAACAGAAATAGTATTTTCTCCCGACAAAACGCCTTCAAGCACGATTTGTCCCAAACTATTTATCATTTGATATTCATATCGTTGCGCATTCGACTTGATATTAACAACGTCTTTTACAGGATTTGGATAAACTGTAAACTCAACATCACCGAACTCTTCAACGCCGTCTTCCTTTATTACAACATCAACTGTCAATGCATCAGACTCACCGCCATCATATTTTGCGACAACAGCATATTTATATTCGCCTGCTGAAAGCCCTTTATCTGTGTAAGTCAATTCGTTAGTCTCAGCAACAACTACTTCATTTCTCATAACGACATAAGATTTCAAGGCGCGAGGTGCTTCCCATGTAAGTTTCACGTCATTATTTTCGACTTCAGCTTTAAGATTCTGGATTGGATTCAAGCAGTTGACTTCAAATTCGCAGTTGACGCCTTCTTTGATATTTTTTCCAGAATCATAAATCAATCTACCATCTTTGTATCTAATAACATAAGAACATTCATAATTGTTATATCCATCTTTTATGAACGAAACCGTTACTATTGTTCCCGTTGCAATACTTAATTCTTCAACGGCTTCTTTTCCATCAAAAATAGAGAGCATATCTGCTGGTGTATCATCACTATATTTCACTTCTATCGCCGATTTGCCCCAGCCGTCACCGAACTGATCTTTCAAGACAAACTCCACTCCACATCTGTTTTCTATGACACATGAGCCTTCGGCAGTTGTCTCATTATCAGCCACAAAGCTAAAATTCACAGGCAACTTTCCTGTAAACGGACATGATTCATTCACTGAAAACTCAAAATCGAATTCTGCCACATCACCGACTTCTATCGTTTCGACTTTGATATCATTATTGTCAAATACAACATATTCACTTGTTGATGAAGCGGTTACAACAGCATTTGTTGCCTTATAGAGACCAATGTTTTTAAACTTGGCTTTAACGTTATATGTACCTCCAGGTTCAAATGTGTCGTCCCAAACAAAACTGTCATATTCGATTATAGGAGCCACGACATTGATTGAGAACATGTTACTCCATTTCATAGTATCATATTCTATCTCGCTGTCTATAATTATAACAGACTCATTGACAACACTTTTATCTATTATAAACGAAAACTCATCTTCTAAATCTATCGTTGATTTTGATGCTAACGAAGAGAATGTTGCTTCAGCATCAACGAATGTGATATATTCTGATTTGCTGCTCAAGGTAACCTTTGCTTCTCCATTTATAGGATCTTCACCGACATTTCTCACAGACAGAGTCATCTTACATTCTTGATTTACAGGATAATCCTCAGGTTTCACATCATATACCGACAAATAAGGGCCTTCTGTTGGCACAGCTTTAATCGTTGCTATATAAGGAGCACGTCTTGGATGTGTCACGACTATCATCACATCCTCGTCATTCAAAATCGGAGAAATCAACACTTCAACAATGCCCGACTTTCCAACCTCAGCTGCTCCGTGCAAGACTCCACCTTGGGATATTGCCACATACGATGAAGGATCTGCTGTCACTGAATAAGAATCTAATCCCATGTTAATCATATTCGTATGTGACACTGTGTTTTCTATAGGATTTGTCAAATACGGCATGACAGTTCCATCACCGAGAGTATGATAAGCCTCCCAATAATACAATGTCTCTATACCGCTTGTCTTTTCATAATTACCTGAACGTGCGTTAGTTACAGCGAGATTACCAACAAATGGAAATGCCGACAAAGCATTATACTCATTCTCCCACGCATCATTCCAGATAACATCGTAAAGCCCTGTAGCTGTTTGTGTTACATTAGGAACTTTACTATAAACCGTTGTTGCGCCAAGAACAAAATAATAATCCTCATTCCAATATGTAACAGGACATGAACCGATATAACCCCATGCGCCTTTCTCTTCTGCTCTAATCATCGTTTCTCCGAGACATGGCGATGAATCATAACCCCAATTACCTGTAAGACAACAACTTCCCAATGCCCAGAAATATTGATCTTTGTTTGTAAGATTTACCACATCTGCATTGCTGAAGGCAGGATCGACCCAACCTGTCTCAACGCCGTGCGCCGTATAATCAACAAAACCAACACCCGTATTGATATTATCGTAGCAACCAGTATAATCATTGGTAACGTATTTATACACCTTATCCATACCGTTAGCCTGATTACAATAGAAATTCGTAGCATAATTTATAGAAGGGACTCCTACTTTTGCATTCCAGACATTATCAACGCCAGCTATAAACAAAGCATTACTCAAATACGAAGGATCTGGCATCGTATATTTCTCATACTGAAGTACTTTCTCTATTAAAGCCTCCAATTCTGCCACAGTTTCACAACTCATTCGGCTATAATACATATCCGGGAAATAATCTCCGTCTATGCTTCCGTAATACAAGTCTGTAACCAATTGTGTCTCTTCTCCGAAAGGCACACTCGGCGCAACCATATTCTCATCTCCGACAATCACAAGGAAAGTCGTATGATTTTCATCATATTGTTCTTTGATGTACGATTTTATTGTCGACGCAAGCGTTGAACTTTCAACATATTTCACGTCGATGAAGAAACCTTTCTGTGACTTCCACTCGAGCCAAGGCTGAAGAGCTTCTTCAAACATACTGTTAGCCACAACTGTCATATACACAGGTGCTCGATATAAATCAGGATGTTCATCGAAGATCTCTGTCACGGCTCTCGTGTTAAACATTTGCTTATAAACGACATCGAAATATGGGCTGTATGAATCCAACAAGATTCCCTCTGTCATTTCAACATCTGCGTTTTCAAAATCCACATCCAATTGAATGTCATTATAAACTCTAAGTGTGTTATTTACAGGATTATAGTCAACCGATTTCACCTGCAACGACGCGATTTGTATACCACGCATAGTACCTAATATCTCCAAAGACACTTCTGGAGCATTAGTAAAAGATCTTGTCTTATATGCTTTTTTATCATATTGAAAAACAACATCTTCTATTTTTGTATCCTTGCTATATGAAGGCTGTTGCGGATACACTCTCTCGACACCGTATTCTTCAAGTTTATAATCTGAAGTAGTGTAACTCACGATTTTTGCAGTAGGAGTTGCGCCAAAAGGCACTGCTATCAATTTACGTGTCACAGGCAGCGATGGAGCTCCGATTTCCCCACTTGGAACAGCATCTGACATGACAAGTCTCGAAAACGTACCAATTTCTGTATCAACATTTTCCAACTCTATCGCATTATATGAAAACGTCGTCTCAAAACCTTTCAATGACGAGTCCGAAATCTGAGACCCTCTAAATCCTGATTTCAATTCAATACGAGCTTGTGCATTAAGCTGAACATTAGCCAACATAATGATACACAAAACAATAACTTTTTGAAAAATAGATTTTTGCATTTTTTTCATTTAGATTAGATTAGTTTAGTTATATTTTAATATTCTTTTCTTTTTGCAACTCAATTCTTCGTGACGAAACGACGATTTCAACAAGAAAAATCAAGCCTACAAATTTAATGATTTTTCGCTTATATTTATAAGGTATTTTCAAAATAAATATCAATTTTCACAATAAAAAAATAAAGAAGACTTCACTCAGCCTTCTTCATCTACAACATATTGAAAATGATTAAATTATCATCTATTCAAAATCTTTCTGTATTGGTTGGAGTCGTCAAGTATTTCCATCGCTTTATTCACGGCCTTATCTTCTTTCAAAACCACCTTGTAATAACTTTCCATATCCCATTCATTTCGAGCTATCAAGGCTTTCAATTGCAACTTTATCATAGGCGCCGAGCGTTCATATTGTTCCTCGTTCCACTTCACGCCTTCTTTCTCAGCAAATTCTCTAAAGTCCTGAATCACAGAATCATTAACCACGAATTTTTCATCAAAGCTATCAAAATCAACATATTGCTCCAAGATTTCCTTTCTATGAGCCATGACATAGTCTATCGTAAAACGATTGAAAATGCCTTTTCTTATCAAATCCGTATACAACTTCGTTGAAAATGAAGTATCTACAGGCATAAAAATATCCGGCATGATACCACCTCCGCCATAGACCGTTCTTCCGCTCAACAATGTTGAATATTTCAGAGAATCAGGGAATTGTATGCTATCAGCATGATAAAACTCGCCATGTTTCATTCGTTTCGTCATTTCTTTGAAATAATCTTCCGATCCTTTGTCGTAAGAACGCTGGATACATCTTCCAGTCGGGGTATAATAGCGTGCAGTTGTAAGACGTATCACAGAACCGTCAGTAAGATTGAAAGGTCTCTGCACCAAGCCTTTACCAAACGAACGTCTGCCAATAATAACACCTCTATCCCAATCTTGAACAGCACCAGAAACGATTTCGCTCGCCGAAGCCGAACCTTCGTCAATAAGAATCACGAGTTTACCATCAGCGAATTTCCCGTTTTTATCCGTTTTAAAAATCTGCTTCGGACTTTTATCGCCTTCAGTAAAAACAATCGTCATATCTTTTCTCAAAAACAGATTGCTCAATTCAACCGCAACATTAAGATAACCTCCGCTATTGCCTCTCAAATCAAGCACCAGCGACTTCATTTTCTGAGCTTTAAGTTCATCTAAAGCCTTTTCAAACTCCTCCATCGAAGTCTTTGCAAAACGATCTAATTTTATATAACCAACCTTATCATCAATCATAAAAGCCGCATCAATACTATTCAATGGGACCGCATCACGAACCACTTCAAAATCAATAAGTTCATCATCATTTCCACGTCTTATCCCCAAAACCACCTTAGTACCTTTCTTACCTCTCAGATGTTTCGAAACATATTCATTATTAACCTTTTTACCGAAAGCATCTTCGCCGTCAATCTTGACAATCTTATCTCCTGCCATTATTCCAACTTTGTCAGAAGGTCCACCCGGCACCGGAGACACAACCAAAATCGTGTCTTGAAATATTTGAAACGTCACGCCAATTCCTTCAAAACTACCCTCCAAAGGCTCGTTGGCTTTTTGAACGTTTTTCTTTGAAATATATGCGGAATGCGGATCTAACTCCTTGAGAACAGCAACAATAGCATCTTCTGTAAGATTCTCGAAATCAGCCGTGTCAACATAAAAATTATTAATCAAATAATACACGGAAGACAATTTTTGAGTTGCCGACTTATAATCCATTTTAGCGTCTTGTTGCTTATCCTGAGCACAAAGCGAAACCTCTAAACCAATAATCAAAAACAATAATAATCTTAAACGTCTCATATCTTTTTTATTTAAACAACAACCATAACCACAAATTGTTAATTGTCAATTGTTAATTGTTAATTGTCAATTGTACATTGTCACTGACGTATCACATCAAAATGATTATCTTCATATAACCTAATGATTGTCGATGCTTTAGGCTTAGTCAAGACATCATGATAAAGTCGCACCACATAATCCACCGACGATTTTATATGCTCGCTGATTTCAACATAAATAGACGGAGCCTTATCGCCTGCAAGATTAGCAGAAGTCGATGTTATCGGACGTCCTAACTTGTTTATCAAGGCTTTACAAAAATCATTATCAACAACGCGAATACAAATCGTACTATCTGAAGAAACATTCTTCGCCAATCCTTTCGATTCTGAATACACGACACTCAGAGGATTTTTTGCGGCGCGGATTATGTCGGGAGCTATCGGAGGGAAATTATTCACATAATCTTTCAACATCTCAATGCTATCGACGAGAACTATCAAGCCCTTACCTTTCGAACGTTCCTTAATCTTATAGATTTTTTCCACAGCATCGTAATTCGTTGCATCACAACCAATTCCCCAAATAGTATCAGTAGGATAAATAATAACTTTGCCTTCATTCAGCAAATCACAACATTTATTAACTTCTAACTCAAAATCATTCATAATTTTACATTTATTTTTTGCAACAAAAATAATTTATTAAAAAATATAAACATAAAATTTCTTAATTTTTTTAACTATAAATCTTGGATTATAAACAATACACTTTCGAGTCTTTTTATTAAATTTGCAAATCTTTAATTTATTCAAAATGTTGATAATAATAGCCTCAATTTTAATCGGAATTTGCTTCGCTTCGCTTTTATATGTTTCCAATAAAAAGCAACATTATAGCAAATCATTAAACATCATACTATTTATTATCAGAAGCTTAACAACAAGCTTAATCACCCTGCTCCTTTTCAATCCTTACATAAAAATCAAGAATAAAATCACAGAACCTTCGACGATAATTTTAGCGCAAGACAATTCTAACTCCTTGATTTTAACTAAAGATTCTACATTTTACAAAGGAAAATACCCTTACGTTTTAGATTCATTGATTAACGACTTAAGTAAAAACCATTCCATCGACAAATATCTTTTTGGAAACGAAGTCAAAGATTTCGACAAACTTGATTATCAGGATTACTACACAGATATTAATGAAGTCTTAACAAAAATTAAGAAAGATTATTACAAGAAAAATGTTGGCGCAGTAATACTTCTTTCCGACGGCATCAGCAACAAATCGTATCAGCCAGAACAAGACATCGAGTCGTATCCATTCCCGATCTATTCTGTAACACTCGGTGACACAACGAATTATCCCGATTTTTATATCAAAGATGTCATTTACAACAAAAGCGCTCCAACCGAAACCAACATTCCTATAAGGCTTATTGCGAATGCGAATAATTGTCGCAACAAAACTATGAGTGTCAAGCTTTTAGTTGACAACAAAATTATTGAAGAAGCAGAAATCCCCATCAACACAAATCGCTTCTCAAACACAATAGATTTCAACATCGAATCAGGCGAAGAAGGTGCGAAACAAATCGACATTAAGATTAATGGAATCGAAAATGAGCTTAGTACAAAAAATAACAACAAACGATTATTTATCAATGTAGTAGACAAGCAATACAAAGCTCTCTTTTACGCAAAATCGCCTCACCCCGATTTGGGAAGTTTGAAAAACATACTCGCCGATAATTTTGAAACAGAAATAATATTTTCCGACGAAGAACTCCCTGATTTAAAAGAGTTTGACATCATTTTCCTACATCAGATTCCATATTACGGAATGAGCGATTTTGAAGATTTAAAACAATCGTTGAAAGAAAACAAAGACATTCCTATCTTTTATATTATTGGAGAAAACACCGATTTGGAAGCCTTCAACGAAATTCAAAACTTAATAGAAATTAACAAAGGAGCTGTTAATAGTAATTTAGATATTAAAGCATATCACGACAACACATTCGGACTTTTTAACATTGATAATGAAGCTATTAATGCAATTAACAAATTTCCGCCACTTTCTCTGCCACACTTGGAATTTTCATTAAAAGGCAATCACGACATTCTTCTTCAGGCCAATATCAACGATGTTATGACTACAAATCCTCTGTTAAGTTTCAGCAACGATGATAGAAAAAACGCATTTCTCTTCGGAACAAACATCTGGAAATGGAAATTATATGATTATTACGAAAAGAAAAATTACAACAATTTCGAAGAACTATTTTCAAAATCCATCAAATATCTTTTAACAGAGAAAGACAAAGAACTGATTGTCAATTACAAAGAAAACTATTTTAATAACGAGCCAATAATTTTCACCGCCGAATTAAAAAATCCGAGTCAAGAACTAATTACCGCTCCCGACTTAAAGATTCGTATCACAAATGAGAACAATAAAAAATTTTATGAATATGAATTTTCAAAAGGCGACAAGTCATATCATTTAAATATCAACACATTGACAGAAGGAATATATAACTTCACAGCAGAAGCTCGATACGGAAACACAATATATTCCGAAAAAGGAAGTTTTGCTATCGACGATGTTGGAGCAGAAGCTCAGAAACTTGTCGCCAATGCACAGAGAATGCAGTTATTAGCTTCTCTTACAGAAGGGAAAAACTTCAACATCAATGAGTTAAACCAGCTTTCAGAGACAATTAAAAATGATGAAAGGATAAGTTCGATAATGAGAGAGGAAACAAATTATAAAGATTTAATAAATATAAAATCATTATTTTTTGTAATTTTATCGCTCGTTTCCATCGAATGGATTTTGAGGAAGATGTTCGGGAGTTATTGACAATGAACAATGAACAATGAACAATGAACAATTAAGAATTAGGCAATAAATAATAATTACAATAACAATTTAAAAAATTAAGAAATGAAAGTAGCAAAAAACACAGTAGTCACAATGACATACGTTTTGCATCGCGAAACAGCAGAAGGCGAAGTAATTCAAGAAACAACCAAAGAACAACCATTCCAAGCTATATTTGGTCAAGGGATGTTGTTGCCAAAATTTGAAGAAAACTTAGACGGATTAGAGCCAGGCGCAACATTCGGTTTCGCTTTAACACCACAAGAAGGTTACGGCGAGCATAAAGCTGAAAATGTTTTAGATGTAAACAAAGACATTTTTGTACAAGACGGCGTTTTCAACGAGACAATCTGCCAAGTTGGAGCACAAGTTTGGTTTACAGACAACAACAACCAGCCATTCCCTGGAAAGATTTTAGAAATCGGTGAGACAACAGTAAAAGTCGACTTCAACCCAGAATTAGCAGGCGTGCCATTATATTTCACTGGTGAGATTTTAGACGTTCGTGAACTTACAGAAGCTGACTTCGGCGGTGGCTGTGGCGGCGGACATTGTCACAACCAAAGTTGCTGTGACAGCTGCGGTGGCGGATGCGGCGAATGATAAACAAAAAAGAAGCGACTCAGAATCGAGTCGCTTCTCTTTTGTTTTTTGTTTTTAGAACAAATACACAAAACCAAAAGAGGCAACAGTTCTGTTATTAGCCCCAATTGAAAAATCATTACTTTTATCTACGACATTTGATGAGAAAGTTGTTATCTTTGTGTGCATATAATTGATACTCAACAAACCTATTTCTGTTGTAAACAAAATATGATCATTAAACTTATATGTTAGACCAGGTATCAAGCGAGCTCCTATAACAAATGCCTTTCCTAATTCTCTTGTTACATTATCACTTTTAGTATTATCCTTAACTACACCAATAGGCAACTTAGCATCAACATACAATGTTATCTTATCAAATTTAGCGTATGCATAGCGGAAGAATGGAGCAATATCAAACGTATTAGAATAGGCTTTAGTAGCAGGCCTCACTATAACATCACCATTAAAATCATTGTAATAATCACAATCTTTCTCATGACCATAAGCATAACCCAAACTAAGACCAAAACCGTAGCTTTTTCCCGGAATCATATAACCGAAAGCAGGCGTAATTGCAAAACCAAATTTCTGAGGCTTATCATCTTTTGTATAGAAAGGTGAAGTATATTCAGTTGCGCCTCCAGAATAATTAGCGGAAACACTTCCTGCCACAAACAATTGAGCGTTTGAAATCAATGCTGTTGACACAAATGCTAAAACAAGTAATAATTTCTTCATAATATAAAATTTTAATTAATAATTCTATTAAAGCATAGACAATCAAGGATTGCAAGCAACACGATTATCTTTTGCGAAGATAGAAAAATTATCAACACCAATTTTACTGGCCATGAAAATTTTATAAGTCTACAAGACAACGAGGTCTGTAAGGGCGCAATATAATGTAATACAAAACATCTGTTTTAAAAGGTCACCATATCAGAGTCAGTATTAGTATTAGTGTCAAAGTTCAACAGTCTTCGTTCAAAGTCCAAAGTCACTCTTCGACAGCACGGAGTATATCCTACATTCAAGGCAGCGTCGTCGCTTGCAATAATGCTTATACATATACAATATCGCTTGTGTTTGAAAGGCATTCTGCAATATAATTCCGCTGTTTTGAAAATTACGGATTATCAGATTATCTTCAGCGTCAATCTTTTCCAAATAACTCATAGCTTTTTCCTTATAACTCTCCAAAGAATGCGTATGTCCATAATGAAACAACATCGGTACAATCGCGTTAATGACAATTAAATCAACGGCTGTTTTACCTAATACTTTCCTCCTTTCCACATTAGAAACCTTGTCAAATTGAAAATGATTATCCCAATAAGAATTCAATTCAACATCAAATAATTCCACAATCTCCTCTATATCATCAGCATCTCTGATTTTAGAAAACATATTTCCATTCTTAGTGATAATCTTCGCCAACTGAGCGATTCTGATCGTGGGAAAGTTTGGTGGTCTAAGCCGAAGAAACTTCCAATTAGACAGAGGCATGACTTTCAAACCGAATTTAGACTTAAGCATTTTAAATTCTCTTTTCAATAGCGAAGGATATTCTTCCTCGAAATCCTTTTCAAGAAAACCTGCGCAACCAAACATCATCGACTCGATATAAATATCATTATCACGATGCCGCAAGAGAAGATTCAAAGGCAATATCCTCGACAAATATTCAAAAGAATCATTATTAACCTTCAAGCCAAAATACCGCATCAGTCTCTGGTAGAACGCCTGTTCCCAATCATACCGGTTATTCTTCAACTTAAAATCCAGATCTTCACATTCTTTTTCAAGATGCTCAACGAGCATTCTATCCAACCAAGAAATAATTGTAAAGTTCTGAATCCCACCAACAAATTCACCACAAGGAATCCAATTCCTAGAACCAAAAATCAATGAAAATTTATGAAACAAAGATGTATCGAACTTATCCTTAATCTCAAGTGTCGGTAATTTTACAGCATCTGTGTCATATTCATAAACAACGTGCAAAACCACATTATTATAATTATCATCATTTTGATGATTATGTTTAAACCAATCCGAAGCCCGAACATGAATCTCGACCTGCCCCGCCCATAAAGTCTCGCCTATCTTAACCCGCGCATTAAGGTAATCAGCTCCCGAATCATGATTACGATTTCCTACAGAAAGTATCGTAACATCTTCATTATCTACTGTTTTAAGATCAAGATACAGCAGTCGATTTTCCCACAGATAATATATAAATTCCTCTTTCATAACGTCGGCTCATAAATTTTGTAACGCAAAAATAATAAACCGAAAGTGGCTTTGTCAAGTTTTCAGAGAGAAATTTTCAACGATTTGATATTTTTTATGAAAAAAGTTCAATATATTAACATATTCTGTTAATAATCATTAAGATTTAAGTATTTTACAACCTTCAGACTTTAAATTTTTGTCAATAACCTTTCATTCAAACCAAGTCTGAGGAATCTTTTTCAAGTCGTCAAGCTTATAGACAAAAACATATTTAGCTGTTTTGCCACGACGCTCTATGTTAATAGTATCAATTGGAATTATCTCATTAAAATATGGCTTCAAATATTTATTAGGTTCGTAATAATCAAAGCTTTCTGTCAAGAACCAATAATCTTCACCCAATTTCAAATCGCCTCTTTCTTTGTTAATCCAAGCGTATTTATGAATCTCTGCCGGATCGCTAAATCCATACATATCAATACCTAAGGGATATGCGACATAATAATCAAGATTCGCCAAAGGATACCATTTCAAAGCTATCATTCCATCAGACTCTTTCATCAGGTCATTCTCTATTGCATCTTGTCTAATCTCTTGAAATTCAGGCTTAATCTTACGCCAACCATACATATCCAAAGTAAAATCGCCTTCACCGTAACGTTGCACCGTCTTAGATCTTTCAGAAAAATTTAATGGGACAAATCCAGTTTTAATTTCAGTAACTCCTAATATTAAGGTAATCATCAAAACGGAAAGAGATGCGACAATCGACTTAGGAATAATTATATTTTCATTTTTAACTTCATACTTATCAGCAAGTTGAGCTGCCACAAAAATCAATAACAATATAAAAGAAGGAGCTGTCCAATGCGGCAATATTTCACGTGTCAATGAGAAAAACCAAAACAATAATATCAAAGGAAGACTTAAACACAAAATCAATCGCTTAGGCACTTCGGCGATAAAATTCTTTCCCTTTATCAAAGCGATTAAAGCTATGATTATCAATACAAAATTAACAGGATTATTATATCCAAACTCGCCTATTATTTCTGTCAAAAAATATTCAGGGTGAAAGTCTCCGAAGAAACCGACTCTGCCTCCATGAAAGGTGAAGCTGATGAAATCATTATTAATATTCCATATCAAGACTGGCAACATGCAAATCACTGATATTAAAACAGATACGTATAAATAAATATTCTTAAATTCTTTTCTTGAATATAAAATAATGTACAAACCTACGCCGGCCCAAATAAAAGCTCCTGAATATTTAGACAACATCGCCAAACCTGTAGATAATCCAGCTAATAGCAGATGTTTGTTTTTCTCATTCTGAAAATATTTAACAAACTGTAATACAGCGAATAACGTAAAGATACTCAAAGGCGTATCTGGCAAAATGAAAATTCCTGTTATCACAAAAGCGTAAATCGAGGCAGTATAAAGCAAAGCCGCGTAAAATCCAGTCTGCTCGTTCTTAACTTGTCTTCCAATCAGAAATACCAAATATGTATTGATTGTCATGAATATAACAGAAGAAAGCCGTAAGAAAAATTCACTCTCAAACAAAAGATTGCAACTGAACAACTGAATAACCCAACCGACCATCGGTGGATGATCGAAATGACTCCAATCGGGAAACATGGCGTAGGTCCAATAATAAACTTCATCGTTGCCAAATTCAACAATCATAGCCAAAATAGCTCTGATAAAGAAACTTATCGACAACAATATCACCAAAGATTTGTTTATATTCTGTTGCTTAATCTTCATTTAAAATATATGTTTCAAACTGCAAATATATGCTAAAAATGGAATTTTTCGTATCACAATTTTTCGTATCTTTGTAAAAAAATAAATAACACATCTTATTATTAAACAACAAAAATAACAACATGGATTCAAATCCTAACGAAAATATAATTGAAAAAGTAACCAATAAAGAATATGAGTTCGGCTTTGTGACTGATATTGAGACAGATTTCGCGCCAAAAGGTCTTAACGAAGATATTATCAGACTCATCTCCGCAAAAAAAGAAGAGCCAGAATGGTTACTTGAATTTCGCTTGAAAGCTTACAGAAAATGGTTGACGATGAAACAGCCTGAATGGGCGCATCTCAACATTCCTCCAATTGACTATCAAGATATTATATATTACGCAGCTCCTAAGAAAAAGAAAGAACTGCAAAGTCTTGATGAAGTAGATCCAGAATTATTAGATACTTTCAACAAATTAGGAATTTCTTTAGACGAACAGAAACGTCTTACAGGCGTCGCCGTTGATGCTGTAATGGATAGCACTTCCGTCAAAACGACTTTCCAAGACACCTTGTCGAAATACGGAATCATCTTCATGTCGTTCAGCGAGGCAGTGAAACAACATCCTGATTTGGTTAAAAAATATTTAGGAACTGTAGTGCCTCATACCGACAACTTCTTCGCAGCCTTAAACTCAGCCGTATTTAGTGATGGCTCATTCTGTTACATTCCTAAAGGCGTACGCTGTCCTTTGGAATTATCGACATATTTCAGAATCAACGCTGCTAATACAGGACAGTTCGAGCGTACTTTAATCGTTGCTGATGAAGGTGCTTACGTAAGTTACATGGAAGGCTGCACCGCTCCGCAACGC
>JAZOCI010000157.1:0-11754 GCA_045596465.1 Bacteroidales bacterium
CCCGAAGTATCGGTCGCAGGGGGAGGGAGTATGTGAATTCTCTACGTTTTTATTACTTTCGTTGGTCGGGCGATTGGAAATCGCCCCTACTGTTCACGAGAATTAACGTGGAGGTAAATTGTTGATATTCATTGCTTTTTCCGCTGCGTGTAGGGGCGATTTGCAATCGCCCGAAGCATCGGTCGCAGTGGTGTGAGTATGTGGATTCTCGAGGTTTTTATTACTTTCGTTGGTCGGGCGATTTGACAAAGTCCAACAGGCTGTCGTTCGGCAAAGTATCATAAAGAAGGCGCCCCGCGTGGAGCGCCTCTTTAATATGATTATAAAATTTATCGTTTAATATTTTTCGCTGTTGTTAAGTTCCTCGGTGGTGATTGATTTTTTATCCATCTGTCGCCAGAAATATGCGATATATGCTACTACGAAAGGAATTATCAACGAAACTATCGCCATCGTCTTTAAGGTAAATTCGCTTGAACAACTGTTGCTTAAAGTAAGCGATGCTTGTAAATCGGCTGTCGATGGATAATATGATGTTCCGTTATATCCAGCTATCATAAATATCGCCATCACAGCTAAGACAGTTCCTGGAGCGGCGAACCATATTCCTCTTCTGAATTCTTTTTTAATTAATGTCATCACGACACCTGTGACTAACATAACAGCTCCTAATAAGAACATTATCAGCACTGCTGGCATCTGAATCAAGTTATGGAAATATTTACCTTTTTCCATAAAGACCTTACCTTCAGCATCGACGGCGAAACCTTCCATAGTGATGAAGTTAATGATGACGAGAACCAACATAAGCAAAAAACCAGCGAAGCAAATCAAGAGGCTCTTACGTAACTGTGTCGCTAATTTGTCATCGTCGATGTTGTTAATCATGTATAAAGCGCCGAGGCATATTGCGAGGAACATCACCATAAGTCCGAACTCAACGTTGAACGGATTAGCTATAGCTTCAAGTCCATGCCAATTGTTTGCCCAACGGCTTATGACAGGCGCTCCTATGTCGGCAACGGCATTTTTATTCACCATAAATTCTGAGCCTGTGAAGAAAGTTCCAACGGCAGTACCTATTAACAAAGGTGCGAGGCAACCGTTGATGGTGAGGAAAGTACGGAAAGCATTTTTACCGAGAAGGTTGCCAGCCTTGTTTTGAAATTCGTAAGAGACGGCTTGGAAGACAAATGTTATCAAGATTAAAATCCAGACCCAATAAGCTCCGCCGAAGCTGGTGCTGTAAAATAACGGAAACGAGGCGAAGAACGCACCGCCGAATGTTACTAATGTGGTGAAGGTAAGTTCCCACTTGCGACCTGTGGAATTGACGATTAATTGTCGTTCGTCTTCGGTCTTTCCAGCAAGGAAAATCAAGGCGTTGCCACCTTGTACGAAGAGTAAAAACACCAAGAGTCCGCCGAGTAATGCTATTAAGAACCACCAGTAGTTCTGTAAAAATTCGTATGTTATCATGACTTATTCTCCTTTCTGTTCTTCTATTTGAGGTCCTTGTTTTATGGCTTTTATTATTATTCTCGTCTCTATCACGAGGAAGAGAGTGAAGATGGCGACGAAGAGGAAGAAGGTTGTTTGTACTGCACCGACGCTCACACTTGAGACGGCGGCTTTGACAGGAAGCAAGCCTTCTATCGTCCATGGCTGACGGCCAGCTTCCGCCACTATCCAGCCCGCTTGCCCGCAGAAATAAACCAATGGAATTGACAATAACGACACCCATTGCAGCCATCTCATATTGACGAGTTTCTTTTTATATTCCATCCATAAGACAACAATCATGAGAAGCAGTAAGAATGTTCCGAATCCCACCATGACGCGGAACGCCCAATATACTAATGTCACATTAGGCACGAGTTCTTCGCGGCTGTCGATATAGCCGTATCCGAAGTAATCGACGTTTTCATCGAGTGTTTGACGAGCTTCTTCAGCGGCTTGAGGGTCGCTGTCTTTCAACGTTCTATATTTAGCGAAAGCATCGATGGCGGTCTTGCCACGTTGCATCTTTTCTTCTGCCGAGAGATGACGTACGCCGTCGGGAGTGGTGTAGCCGTCGAGCATCTGATTGATACCAGGCACGTAGCCGTCGATGTCGTGAGTGGCGAGAATAGATAACATTCCAGGAATTTCTATTCCAGGCACTATTGAGAAAGGAGCGCGGGTGCCTCCGTCTTCTAAGCCTTCGGCGGCGGCGAGTTTCATAGGCTGATATTTAGCGACGTGTATTCCCGAGCTGTCGCCACTGAGCATCACAGCGAATGTACCTACAATGCCAACTATGGCTGCTACCTTGATACTTGCAAGCGCGAATTTAGTCTCGCGTTTTCTTAATAAGTACCAACAACTGATGCCGATGACGAAGATGGCGCCTGTCATCCATCCGCTGAAGACGGAATGGAAGAACTTGGAAACAGCGACAGGGTTAAGCACCAAAGCCCAGAAGTCAGTCATCTCGTGACGCACAGTGTCGGGGTTGAATTCCATTCCCACAGGATGCTGCATCCATGCGTTGGCGATGAGAATCCATAATGCGGAGATGGCTGAGCCGAGGGCTACGAACCATGTCGAGGCAAGGTGAACTTTCTTGTTAATCTTCTCCCAGCCGAAGAACATCACAGCGAAGAAGGTAGCTTCCATGAAGAAAGCGAAGATGCCCTCGATGGCGAGAGGGGCTCCGAAGATGTCGCCTACAAACCAGGAGTAGTTGCTCCAGTTGGTGCCAAATTGAAATTCTAAGATGATACCTGTAGCGATGCCGACAGCGAAGTTGATGGCGAAGAGTTTCATCCAGAACTTGGCGGTGTTTTTCCAGAACTCATCTTTCTTGACGACATAAAGAGTTTCCATGACAGCCATTATCACGGCGAGACCTAAAGTCAGCGGGACGAAGATCCAGTGATAGGCGGCGGTGAGAGCAAACTGAGCCCTCGACCAATCAACTAATGCACTTTCAATCATATCTTTTTAGTTTAAAAGGGTTAAAGGTTTAAAGGATTAAAGGTTTAAAGTTTTTTTAAATTGGTAATATTAGCTTTTAACTTTCAATTATTATTAATGAGATGCGTTCCAACGTATTCGCTTTTTTGTTCATCAGTCTTTCCTGCCATCGCTGGCTTAAAGAAAAACAGTCGTAAGACAAGGAATAATATGATGACTTTGAGAAATATCAGGAGCCACAATTGTTTGCCCCAAGTCATATTTTTGAAGCCTTCGTAATAAAAGTTCCAGATGGAGATTATAGTCTTTTTCATGATAGTAAATTAAGTCTACAAACTTAGTTATTTTTTAGGAAAAATCAATTTTAAAATTGCTAAAATTAAAGTGAAAAATGTTACACAGTTTCCTTTAAAAATACTATCTTTGTGAACTTAATTAAATCAACAAAATAGTTATGAAGAAATTATTACTTGTTATCTGCGCGATGTTGTCGTTGAACATTTTAACAGCGCAAAAAAATGTGCTTATCGAAGAAGTCACAGGTACATGGTGTACATATTGTCCATCAGGTATTTATTACATTGATTCATTGTTGCATAACAACGACAATGTCATAGCGATTGCTGTTCACAATCAAAATGACCCGATGGCTTATAATGATTACGCTAACAAATTAGGTTTGACAGCAGCTCCTTCTGCCAACATAGGACGTCGTTATCTTAGCAAGGATCCTATAGATTGGTTTAACTTCGTTGAACAAGAGGCAGATCAACAACCGAAATCTACAGTTAGCGTTGAAACTACTTTTGATGAAACAACACGTTTATTGACAGCAGTCGTCACAGTTACAGCTCTTGAAGATCTTGGAGGAAGCGACACATGTCGTATCAGTGCAGTCGTTACAGAAGACGCAGTCACAGGACCAGCTCCATATTACAACCAACAAAACGCATACGCCAAGTTATATATGCAAATGGGAGGCTTTGAAAATATGCCTGACCCGATTCCTGCATCACGTATGGCTTACGACCACGTAGCTCGACAGTTGCTCGGAACATACGAAGGCGAAGCAAGTTTGACAACAGGTTTGTCAGCAGGTCAGTCTTTCGCACAGACATTTACATATTACATTCCAGAAGGATACGATCATAATTACATAAGGGTTGTCGGTATTCTTTTAGAAAACGGCTTGGTTGACAACGCAGGCATAAGCAAATATGTCAACGGACAAGAGAACGCTGCTCCAAAATTCACTTCAGCTCCTGTAACAGAAAATTACGTTGGCGTTGAATACCTTTATAATATATATGTCCACGATACAGACGACAAGAACCTTACAATCGCAGTACAAGCAAAACCTGAATGGTTGAGCTTCGAACAATACAACAGCAAATCAGCTGCCATTTCCGGTATCACCGACCAGGAAGGCGAATATGAAGTGGTGTTGAGCGTAAGCGATGGCGAGACAGAAGTCCTTCAATCATATACAATCGTTGTCTCCAGCCCATTGGATGCAAGCTGGGAAACATTGGGCGACCGCGGATTCTCTACACTTGGCTACAACTGTCAGATCTTAGGTACATGTTCTTACGATGGCAAGATATATACATTCATGGATGAATCACAATTCCCAGCTCTTTATGAATATGATTCTAAAGATAATACATGGAGAAAAGTTACAACTCCAATGGATGATATGGGTTATTACGACGGCGGTATAGCAGCCGGTACCGACGGTATCTATGTGACTTATACCATGAAATCAAACAGCTTGATTAAAGTCATGAAATATGCCAACGGAGAATGGTCAGAAGTCGGTAGCAAAGTGGGCGACAATATAGTTGGTATAGGCGTGATTGGTTTTGCACTTAAAATCGCTGTCGACGCAGAAAACACAGTCTATGTAGCTCTTAATGATTCAGGCGAAGGCAACTATCACTTCGTACATAGATATTACAACGGTAACTGGGGAAGAGTTGGTGAGACTCATGTCACAGCCAGTGGCGGTAACCGTTCAAGATTGACTCTCGACAGCAAGGGAAATCCTTATGTTTTATATATAGACCAATATCAAAACAAACTTTATGCTTCAAAACTCGTAGGTGATTTATGGTTGCAAATAGGTGGCGAAACTGTGTCAGATACATTGCTCGGCGATAATTCAAAAGGCTGGCAAGACATAGCGGTCGATGTCAATAACAATGTTTACGTAGCTTACGCGGAACAAGGTTCTTATAATCTCGTGGTTTATCGCCATAACGGCGCTGAATGGGAATTGTTGGGCGACAACTTGGCAGGCGGTCCTATCAAAGGCGTTGATGTGGCTATCGACAGCGACCAAAACTTCTATGTCACTTTCGCTGACGACAAATACGAAAATAAGGTGTCTGTCATGAAATATGACGGAAAAGAATGGAACTTCGTAGGTCAAAGAGGATTCTCAGAATCAGCAACAGACGAATATTTCTCTATGACATTACACAATGGTTCTCCTTGCGTCGTTTATACTGACCTCGCAATGAGCAACAAACCTTCAGCAAAATATTATAAACTCTCAAACTTCTTATATCCTCCTTACAATCTCGAAGCTCAACTCAATGGTGAAACAGTTGAATTGACATGGGAAGCTCCTTTCTCATCAGAACCAACGAAATATAACATCTACAGAAACGACGCTTTGATAGGCAACACCGCGCAGACATCGTATGTTGATGAAGGTCTCGAATCTGGTGAATATACTTACGCAGTGTCAGCTGTTTATGAAGATGGCGAGTCAGAAAAGACAACTCCTGTGACAGTGAACCTTACTGTCTCTGTGATGGAAAACGATGAAGTTGTATTCATGATGTATCCAAATCCAGCTGAAAATCATATCACAATAGAAAGCCTTAGAGATGCTGAAGTGAAGATCTATTCTGTCAACGGACAAATGATTTCACAACAAAATATCATCGAAGGTATCAACACAATCGACATTTCAAACCTCAACGCCGGAATGTATTTCGTGAGCGTAAACGGTATAATGGTGAAGATTGTGAAGAAGTAAGAAGTTTACGGACTACGGTCTACTGTCAACAGACCTAAGTATAAAGAAAGAGAGCGGCTATGAAAAATAGTCGCTCTTTTTATGTCTACAGACTACGGTCTACTGTCAACAGACCCAAGTCTAAGTTCAAAGTTCTTAGTTCTTAGTTCAAAGTTCTTAGTTTATTTTATCGCTGCTATGCCAGGGAGCTCCTTGCCTTCAATAGCTTCTAACAATGCACCACCGCCGGTTGAGACGTATGACACTTGGTCTGCTAAATTGAATTTATTGACGCATGCTACCGAGTCGCCGCCGCCTATCAAAGAGAATGCTCCGTTCTTGGTAGCTTCTACGATGGCTTCTGCTATAGCGCGTGAACCGTTAGCGAAGTTATCAAATTCGAACACGCCACATGGTCCGTTCCATAATATAGTCTTTGAATTTTTAATTACTTCGCCGAACAACTCTCTTGTCTTTGGTCCTATGTCCATACCTTCGTAAGCTTCAGGAATATCCATTGGGTCGACAATCAAAGTGTTGGCGTTGTTGCTGAAATCGTCGGCAGCTACAGCATCGACAGCTAAGACTAAGTTGACGCCTTTTTCTTTAGCTTCGTCTAATAACGACAATGCCAAATCTAATTTGTCGTTTTCGCAAATCGACTTGCCGATGTTACCGCCGAGAGCTTTCTTGAAGGTATAAGTCATTCCGCCACAGAGAATAAGGTTATCGACTTTTGTCAAAAGGTTTTCGATGATTTCTATTTTAGTAGAGACTTTAGAGCCGCCCATGATAGCTGTGAAAGGACGTTTGATGTCTTTCATCACTTTGTCGACAGCTGCTACTTCTTTACCCATGAGGAAACCGTACATCTTATGGTCGGCATCGAAATAATCAGCTATGAGCGCTGTTGAAGCGTGAGCGCGGTGTGCTGTTCCGAAAGCGTCGTTGATGTAATAGTCGGCGTATGAAGCCAATGTCTTGGTAAATTCTTTCTGACTTTCTTTCAAGGCTTTTTTAGCTTCGTCGTAGCCTTCTTCGCCTTTTTCTATTCCGCGAACCTTGCCTTCTTCTTCAGCGTAGAAACGTAAGTTTTCTAACAAAAGAACATCGCCGTTTTGCATAGCAGCGATTTTGTCGGCAGCTTTCATGCAGTCGTCAGCGAAAGCTACTTCCTTGCCGATGACTTGGCTTAGATAGTTGACGATGTGTTTAAGGGAATATTTTGGATCTGGATTTTTTTTAGGACGACCGAGGTGCGACATCAAGATGAGCTTGCCGCCATCGTTGATGACCTTGTTGATAGTCGGCATCGCTGCACGGATACGAGTGTCGTCAGTGATGTTAAAATTATCGTCTAATGGAACGTTAAAATCGACGCGAACTATAACGCGTTTACCTTCAAAATTTACTTGTTCGATGTTTGCCATAATATTTTTTTTAAAGTCAATAAGTCAATAAGTCAATAAGTCAATAAGTAATTGATAACTATAAACTATTAATTATTAATTCTACATTTTACATTGTTAATTGTCAATTGTTAACTGTTAATTGTTCCAAGGTTTCATATTTATGCCTTGTGGCTTTTGCTGCCACCTTGCACATTGTAAATCCTTCTTTGCCATCTAAGAAACCTAATCTGAAGAAGTAATGTTGAATGAAGAAGTAAATCGGTGAGATGATTTTCAACAAGGATGCACATTTCTTTCCTTTATCGAAATAATGCTGAGCTCTTAATTCGGCGAACTTAAAGACTTGTTTCTCGAAGTCTTCAGGTTTAGCATACGAATAATGCAGCAAATCTCCTTTAAGATGAATCTCTTTCACTTTTGTTGAAAACTTAATCACTTCATGAACTATTCCTTCCCACTTACCTATCTTACGATTCCAGATTCTTATTTTTTTATCAGGATAAAATCCCGAATGATGAATCCATTTTCCGCAGTAATTATTCAACCTGTTAAAGGAGTAAACAAGTTCTTCGTTCTTCGTTCTTCGTTCTTCGTTCTTTGTTCTTTGTTCTTTGTTCTTCGTTCTTTGTTCTTCGTTCTTTGTATTAATAATAGATTTCTTCAATTCATCAGAAAGAACTTCATCGGCGTCGATAGAAAGAATCCAGTCGTGAGATGCTATATTGTTAGCCAAGTTTTTCTGTTCCGAATATCCTAACCATTTCTGTTCAACGAATTTGACGCCGAACTCCTCGCATATAGCCTTCGTGCCATCAGTGGAGAGCGAGTCAACGACAACGATTTCGTCGGCCACGCCTTGAAGCGATTCGAGGCATTGACGTATTTTATCTTCTTCGTTGAATGTTATTATCGTTGCGGATATTTTCTTCATTGTTAAAATTCTTTAACGGAATAGTTTTTCCACTTCTTGAATTGTTTTCGGAAGCACGAGCACCACCACTCTATCTTCGGCTTGTATCTGGAAGTTACCTGTTGCTATGAAGCTGTCTTCGCCTCTTATGATGCCACCGATGATAGCGCCTTCCGGCATATTGAGTTTGTTGATAGGTTTTTCTGATACTGCTGCTCCGTCCTGCACCACGAATTCCACTATGTCGGCGTCGATACCGCTGAGACATTTGAGCGAGGAGACGTTGCCTCCGAGAGTGTAACGAACCATGTAGCTCGCAGCGATGAGTTTCTTGTTGATGATAGTGTCGATGCCGATATTTTGCGAGATGTCGATATAGTCGATGTTCTCAACCATGGCGATGGTACGTTTCACGCCGAATGACTTAGCTTGCAGACATGTCAAAATATTAGTCTCGGTGTTGTCGGTCACGGCGATGAAAGCGTCCATGTCTTTGATGCCTTCGTCTTCCAAGAGGTCGACATTACGGGCGTCGGCGTTGACGACCAAGGTGTTAGACAAAACATTAGTAAGTTCAAAACTACGGCTTTTATCCATCTCAATGATCTTGATGTTTAAATCGTTTTCGAGACGTTTCGCCGTGAGTTTACCTACGCGGCTGCCACCAACAATCATAACATTATTAATGCTGAACTTCGTCTTGCCACTGAGTTGCATCAGCTCTCTGATAGCATGAGGCTTCGTGATGACATATACGAGGTCGCCTTCTAAGAAGACGTCGCCAGCTTTTGGAATGAAAGTATTTTGTCTTCTGTGTATCGCTAAAGCTCTGAAGTCGATGTGTTTGTAGTTCTCCACCAACTCTTCTAAAGTCTTGTTAATGGCAATGGCGTTAGGTTCCAATTTAATCATCAGCAGTTCCAACTTACCGCCTGCGAAGTCGTGAGCTTCTGTCGCTACGTTCTGTTTCAGCAGGTTGATGATTTCCTGTGCCGCAATATCTTCAGGAGATACGATGCCGTCGATGCCGAGATCTTGATAGATACGCCACGATTCCTTACTTAAATTCTCCATCGTATTGACGCGTACGATGACTTTCTTCGCGCCTAATTTCTTGGCAAGGATACCTGTCAGAAGGTTGATATGTTCGTCATGAAGCACGGCTATTACGAGATCAGCTTTTTTGACATTAGCTTGTTGTAAGACACTTATCGAAGTAGAGTCGCCGATGATAGTCATCAGATCCGATTGCGACTCAATCATTTTCAGAAGCTCTTCATGAGGGTCTACGATGGTTATGTTATGATCGCCATGTTCCAGTGCTTCAGCCAAATGCATCCCAACTTCACCGTCGCCAGCTATGATAATATTCATAATTTATAATTTGTGCAAATATAACAATTATATGATTTTGAAGCAATCCCAATCGCGATGTACGGTGAAATAATTTCTGAAACTTGTCAGCGATTCTTTGTCGATTTCGACTTCCAAAATATCTTCCTTGTCGCCTTCTATCTCAGCCACCGTCCTTCCTTTTCCATTCACGACTTTTGTCTCACCGATATAAGGTATCTCATTATGGTCGATGCCAACTCTGTTGACGCCTACGAAATAAGCCTGGTTTTCTATCGCTCTTGCTGAGAGAAGAGTGTTCCAGATATGAGACTTCTGCATTGGCCAGTTAGCGATTATTATCGCTAAGTCATATCCGAACTTGCCGTCTTTGTAGCTGTTGCGAAGCCATATCGGAAAACGCAAGTCGTAACATACGAATGGTCGTATCTTCCAGCCTTTATAATTAATGGTGATAAGATTTTGTCCTGTACATAACTGCTCCTTCTCACCTCCCATGAAAGTATGACGCTTGTCGTAAGTATGATAACTTCCGTCAGGATTCATCCAGACGAAAGTGTTGTGGGATTTTAGAATCTGAGAATTTGATGGAGTCTGTAGACCGTAGACCGTAGACTGTTGATCGAACGAAGTGATAAAACTTCCGCATATAGCGCATTTTTTCTCTTTGGCTTTGTCTCTGAGCCATGTCATGGTACGACCGTTTTCGTCTTCAGCGAAGAGTTCAGGCTCTGCCGGAAAACCTGTAGTGAAGGTCTCTGGCAGAATGATGATATCGGTATCTTCTTGAATCTTCTTGAAAAGCTCATCAAGATGTTTGAAATTCTCTTCAGGATTACGAGCGATGATGTCGCTCTGTATGCAAGCTATTTTCATTTTTTAAGCAGTCATTATCCACCATTTATTCTCAAGACGCATCAATTACATATCATTTATTTTCATTGATGTAATTGATACGTCTCTACAATTGTTAATTGTTAATTGTTAATTGTTAACTATTAATTCTCAATTGTCTTAAGGTCTCATATTTATGTCGTGTTGCTTGAGCATAGCCCAAACATATCTTAAAGCCATCTTGACCATCAAGGAAGCCTAATTTAAAGATATAGTTTTTAACGAAAGAAAATATAGGCGAGAAGCATTTTAATAGGGCAGCGTTTTTCTTTCCTTTCTGGAAATACTCTTTTCCTTTCATTTCAGCAAATTTAAATAGTTGTTTCTGAAAATCCTCGTGGGTGTTAAACGAATAATGAAGTAGATCACCAGTGAGGGCTACTTCTTTAGTTTTTGTTGAGAACTTTATCACCTCATGAATTTCACCTTCCCACTTCCCTACATTACGGTTCCATATCCTTATCTTTCTATCGGGATATAATCCGCAATGACGGATCCATTTCCCACAATAATTATTAAGTCTGTTAAATAAAAATACCGTGTTTATGTCCATGTCTGTTTCTTTAATCTCGAGGACAGACTTCCTCAGTTCATCAGAGAGAGCCTCATCAGCATCAATAGAAAGAATCCAATCGTGAGATGCTATACTATTAGCAAGATTCTTCTGTTCGGAATAACCGAGCCATCTCTGTTCTACAAACTTAACGCCGAGTTCATCACAGATAGACTTTGTTGCATCGGTAGAAAGCGAATCTACTACGACTATTTCGTCTGCTACATCTCTAAGAGATTCCACACATTGACGAATCTTATCTTCCTCGTTGAGTGTTATTATCGTTGCAGATATTCTCATCACCTTTATCTAAATAATTTTTCCACTTCTTGTATCGTCTTGGGCAACACAAGCACCACCACTCTATCTTCAGCCTGTATCTGCAAGTTTCCTGTAGCGATATAACTATCCTCACCTCTGATAACACCACCGATGACGGCACCTTCTGGTATATCGAGTTTGTTGATAGGTTTATCAGTGACAGCAGCACCATCGCGTACCACAAACTCTACAATGTCGGCATCGATACCGCTAAGACATTTCAACGACGACACATTACCACCGAGAGTGTAACGCACCATATAACTTGCTGCTATAAGTTTCTTGTTTATTATGGTGTCGATACCTATGTTCTGAGATATGTCGATAT
>JAZOCI010000158.1:0-4421 GCA_045596465.1 Bacteroidales bacterium
ACGTCTCACCGGACCAAACTTCTTGGAACGTTATCGTAAATTCGTGAAACAAGACGGCATTGTAAACCTCAAGACCGACAGCGACTTGATGTATGAATTCACTGTAGAGACAGCCAAAGAAGCAAATTATCCAATATACTACAATTACGACAACCTTTACAATAACGACGACGATCTGGAAGTCAAGAAGATAAGAACATATTACGAACAAATCTGGCTCGACAAAGGACTCACGATAAAATATATCAGATTTGGAATTAACAATTAAGAATTGAGAATGAACTTGTTGAGACGCACCAATTACATCTTGTTTATTTTTCATCGGTGTAATATGTCACGTCTCAATCATTCCCCACGCCTTCAAGCATAGGCACGAAGCGGAAGTCGCCGTAAGTCTCGCGTCTCATGCTGCCGTCTTCTTGTTTCGTAAGTCGCAGCATGGTCTGATGGTCGTCGTTTTCAGATAATGGTATCACCATCATACCTCCGGTCTTCAGCTGATCTATAAGAGTTTGTGGTATCTCAGGCGCTGCTGCTGTGATGATAATTCTATCAAAAGGTCCGAATGTCGGTAAGCCTTTGTTGCCGTCGCCGAGGAAAGTCTTGATATGATAGCGGAACTCCGACAAGAAAGCTTTTGTCTTTGTATATAGCTTCCTCTGACGTTCGATGCTGAATACTTTAGCACCCATCTCTGCCAATACGCAAGCCTGATAGCCGGATCCTGTGCCAATCTCCAAGACCTTCATGTTTTTCTGTATCTCCAACAAACTCGACTGGAAAGCTACGGTGTAAGGCTGAGAGATTGTCTGCCCCGAACCTATGGGGAATGCCTTATCCTGATAAGCGAAGTCTAAAAACGACGAATCCAAGAAGACATGACGCGGCACATTATTGATCGCGTTCAATACATTCTCATCGCTAATACCTTTGTTTCTAAGCTCTTCCACCATGAGCTTACGCATTCCTTTATGTCTGTAATTATCTTCCTGCATCGCCTTTTTTTTGTTTCGCGAAGTTACAAAAAAACCTTATATTTGCGAAAAAATAATCCAATGTTGAAGATAGGAGTTTTGGGTGCTGGTCACCTCGGAAAAATACATATCAATTGCATAAAACAATTGTCTGTTTATGAACTCGTCGGCTTCTACGACCAAGATGCTAAGACCGCAGAGAAAGTATCTGGAGATTTGCAAGTGAAATGTTTCTCGTCTATTGACGAGCTTATCGACTTGGTTGATGTTGTCGATATTGTCACTCCTACCATTGCTCATTATGAGTGTGCATCTTTGGCTTTGCGTAAGGGTAAGCATGTCTTCATCGAGAAGCCTATCGTGGCGACGGTAGAAGAGGCTAACGAATTGATAAAGTTAGCTGAAGCCACCGACAGGAAAGTGCAGGTAGGTCATGTGGAGCGTTTTAATCCGGCGTATATCGCGGCTCGCCCTTATATCGACGCTCCTTTGTTCATCGAGGCGCATCGACTCGCACTCTTCAACCCTCGTGGCACCGACGTGCCTGTCGTCCTCGACCTTATGGTTCACGACATCGACATCATCTTAGATGTTATAAAATCTCCTATCAAGAACGTCAGCGTGAGCGGAGTCTCTATAGTGAGTCCTACACCCGACATCACCAACGCTCGTATAGAATTTGAAAACGGCTCGGTGGCTAACCTCACTGCAAGTCGCCTCTCGCTGAAGAATATGCGTCGTCATCGTATGTTCCAGAAAGACGCATATATCACAGTCGATTTCTTGGAGAAGAAAGCAGATATTGTGAGAATCAAGGAACTTGAAGGAAATACGAATCCTTTTGCCATGACGATAGACCTCGCCGACGGCACTACGAAACAGATTACAGTGGAACAGCCGGAAGTGAAACCTATAAATTCTATCATGACAGAATTGGAGAGTTTCCATAATGCCATCGTCCATAATACAGAACCTTCGGTGACAATTCACGACGGCGTTCTGGCTCTTAAGGTCTGTTATATGATTCTCGATGAAATAGATAGAAATCAACAGATTGTCAGAAATAACATTAAGTAAGCAATATATTTATTACGTCAGCGTTCAGACTAAAAATGTGATTTTATGAGAAGACTTCAAAACTTGTTTATTGGCTTGATACTTATAATGTTTTCGACGATGTTTTTGCCTTCGTGCAATAATTTTAAAGGCAATCAGGAAATTCCGGCATATCTTCACGTCGATACTTTCCTTTTCTCGACGAATTATTCTGTTGAAGGTGCAGCCTCGCATAAGATAACAGACGTTTCGGTATATATCGACGGTAGCTATCAGGGCTATTACGAGCTTCCTGCGACGATACCGATTCTTAAAACAGGTAAACACCAACTGACGCTGATGGCAGGAATCAAGTTGAACGGTAATAGCTCCACAAGAACCATAAATCCATTTTATATCCCATACGTCATTGACGATTATGTGTTTGAAGAAAAAGTCGTTGATACAGTTACTCCTTCAACAAAATATTATGCTATAGATGAAAGTAATATTCACTTCAAGTTCCAAGAAGATTTCGAACGACAGATAAGTCTCGAGACAGCTCCTTATAGCGACACTACCATAACGAGAACCGACCGCGACGTTGTAGGAATATGGAACGATGAAGAAGGTAACTCGCATTATTCTGGTTATATCTGGCTCGGCGACACCATCGATAATTTCTTTATCAATACGCCAGCCATGTATGGATTACCTAATCAAGGTAACAGCATCTTCTTGGAGTTAGATTATAAATGTACCGATTTGTTTAAGGTGGGACTTGTCGCAGGCATAGGTCGTGAAGAGATAATAGACCTCGTCTACGTAAATCCTTCCGAAGAATGGAATAAGATTTACATCAACTTAGGACCTAATATCACTGACGTTCGTGAAGCTAATTATTTCAAAGTTTATATATCAGGAACGATAGATAAAGGCTCTGAAGCAGAATATTATTTTGATAACATAAAGGTGATTTATCGTGAATAAAAAAAACAATAAAAAGATACAGACGTTAAAGTATGTCTTAACAGATTGGTTCTGTGCCTTGATAGCATGGACTCTGTTCTTCTTCTTTAGGAAATTCAACGAAGATCCTAATATCTTTGAGAACTATCAGTCTGTCTTTCATGATGTCAACTTCATTGTCGGAATAATAGGAGTGCCATTGTTCTGGCTCGTGCTTCATACCATATCGGGATATTATAATAATGTCTTTTCCAAATCGCGACTTAAAGAATTGGGTCAGACATTCTTCGTTACCTTGGTGGGCGTAGTGATTTTGTTTTTCGTCACAATCATCGACGACGTGATAATATCGCATAAATCTTACTACGTCTCATTTTCAGTATTATTCGGATTACAATTCATATTGACATATTTCTGTCGTCTGATAATCACCACGAGGACGGCTATCAAGATTCGTAAGAAGAAGATAGGCTTCAACACTTTGATAGTAGGAAGCAACGATAATGCTTGTCGTCTGTGTGAAGAGATGGATAATCAGATGTATCCTTCGGGAAATATTGTGGTAGGCTTCGTTAATGTCTACGACAGAAAAGAATATAAAGTCGCTAAGTACGCTCCGCATCTCGGTTTCTATAAAGACGCTGCCAAGATTATTGAAGACTATGATATTGAAGAAGTTGTCATCGCCATTGAACGTTCTGAGATTGAGACCATAGATAATATTTTAGTTACGTTACACAGCTTAGATGTCGTTGTGAAAATAATTCCTATCATGCAGGATATTATCTTCGGCACCGTGAAGCAGGAAGCTATCTGGCACGCGCCGCTCATCAGAGTCACGCCCGAATTGATGCCTGTGTGGCAGCAGGTTACGAAACGAATCTTTGATATAGTAGCCTCGCTGATGGTGATTGTCGTCTTCTCTCCCTTATATCTTTTCACGGCTCTCATGGTGCGATTGTCGTCGCCGGGACCTATATTCTACAGACAGGAACGTATAGGCAAGAATGGCGAGCCTTTCAATATGCTGAAGTTCAGGAGTATGTATGTCGATGCTGAGAGTATGGGACCGCAGCTCTCGAAAGATAACGACCCTCGTATCACTCCGTGGGGACGTTTCATGCGTAAGACGCGCCTTGACGAGATACCGCAGTTTTTTACTGTTCTCGGCGGTAAGATGTCGATAGTAGGCTATCGTCCGGAACGTCAGTTTTATATCGATCAGATAGTGCAGAAAGCACCTCATTATATGATGCTTCTTAAGATAAAACCTGGCATCACCAGCTGGGGCGAGGTGAAATTCGGCTATGCTTCCAACGTCGATGAGATGGTGGAACGACTGAAATACGATATTCTCTATATCGAAAACATGAACCTCGCACTCGATATCAAAATCTTGATTTATACAGTGCTGATAGTAGTGCAGGGAAGAGGGAAGTGATT
>JAZOCI010000159.1:0-8003 GCA_045596465.1 Bacteroidales bacterium
CAGTCGATATAGACTTGGTCAGCTTTGAGGTTAAACAAATTGTAATGAGCTTCTTTCATCCATTGTTCGCGTTCTGCGCGAGTGCTTTTCTTGATGGGTTCAACCATCTTAATTTTCCAGGATTCTGCAAATGGTAATTCCATGATATTTATTTTTTATTTATGTTAATAATTGTGAATTCTTTTTTGTGGGCACATTCGATGTGTCCTTACTACAATTAGTCCTTAACGAATCTTCTGACGATATTTCCCTTATCAGTCTTTATGCTGACGAAATAAATTCCAGTTCCCAAGTCAGCGACATCAATAGCGTTTACAAAGTCAGTAGACTGTAGACTGTAGACCGTGGTCTGACGACCGTAAATATCGTAAATTGAAACTTCTTTTACGTTAAGTTCTGTTTCAATATATAAATTGTTCTCAACAGGATTAGGATATACATTGAATGAAGGTGTAATTTCTTCTACTGCAACATCTCCTATAATGACAGTACATTTTTCTGATGCTTCAGATTCATCTTCACCAAGAACCGATTTGACATAAAACTCTATTGTTCCTTCGGAAGGACTTCCTATTATGTAAGCTGTTCCATTTGATAATCCTACGTAAAAATCTGTAGCTTTTTCTGTATTGACATATACATTATAATAATCGACACCTTCAACGGCATCCCACATCATTGTCACTCTGTATTTGTAGTTGTAACCTGGAACATCTTGTTCAACGATTGATCTAAGATTTGTTGGAGGGAGTAGACCTTCTTTGGTTTCTGTTCCATCAGCTTTGACTGTCAATGGCATCAAAGCCATAATCATAACAATTGATAATAAGAATTTCTTCATAGTTCGTATTTAATAATGTTAAACTTTTTCGTTCTACAAAGATAACACTTTTTTATAAAAAAACACATCAACCACAACTTATTTTTTGTGATTGACGCGTTTCAACTGAGATTCTAAAATTTAAAAAGAGACGCATCAACATTCTTTAATTTTAAAGGTATTGTCGATACGTCTCTACATATTTATCACGGACAATGTCTGTCAACTATTGTCCGTTGTCTGTTGACCTTTTACTTCTTCAACGGCTCAGCTATCTTAGCTGCCAAGAATTGTCTGTTCATTCTTGCGATGTTGGTCACAGAGATACCTTTTGGACATTCTGCCATACAAGCGTAAGTGTTTGAACAGTTACCGAATCCGAGTTCGTCCATTCTTGCAACCATCTTCTGTACTCTTTCGTAAGTCTCAACCTGACCTTGTGGTAAGAGAGCAAGTTGCGAGAACTTAGCTGATACAAAGAGCATAGCGCTACCGTTTTTACATGTCGCAACGCAAGCGCCACAGCCTATACATGAAGCAGCGTCCATAGAAAGGTCAGCGTCGTGTTTGTTGACAGGTATTGCGTTAGCGTCTGGCACACCACCTGTACGTACTGAAACATAACCGCCTGATTGGATGAGACGATCTAATGCCGAACGGTCAACCATCAAGTCCTTGATGATTGGGAAAGCTTCTGAACGCCATGGCTCGACAGTGATAGTGTCGCCGTCTTTGAACTTACGCATGTGAAGTTGGCAAGTTGTGGTGTTCTTGTATTTTCCGTGAGGGTGACCGTTGATATACAAGCCACAGGCACCGCAAATACCTTCGCGGCAGTCGTGGTCGAAAGTGACAGGGTCTTCACCTTTCAAGACGAGGCTCTCGTTCAAGATGTCGAGCATCTCGAGGAATGAAGCTTCTTCCGGAATGTTATCTACATTATATGTGACGAATTTTCCTTTATCTAAATTATTTTTCTGTCTCCAGATCTTTAATGTTAACTTCATAACGCAAAATTATTTATAGTTTCTTTGTTTAACCTCGACATTTTCGAACTTAAGTTGTTCTTTATACAATACAGGTTCTTTGTCAGGACCTTGATATTCGTAAGCTGCCACGAAGCTGTATTCTGCGTCGTTACGCATTGCTTCGCCGTCTGGAGTCTGATATTCTTCACGGAAGTGCCCGCCGCATGATTCGTTACGCATCAAAGCGTCGCGTGCCATGAGTTCGCCCATTTCTAAGAAGTCGGCTACTCTCAAAGCTTTCTCTAATTCGTTGTTCATGCCTGATGTTGCAGGGACTTTAACATCACTCCAGAACTCTTTACGTAATGCCTTGATTTCCTCGATAGCTTCTTTCAAACCTTGTTCGTTACGCGCCATACCGACTTTGTTCCACATGATGAGACCTAAGCGACGGTGGATCGAATCGACGGTTTGTTTACCGTTGATAGCCATAAGTCTGTTGATCTTCTCACGTATTTGTTTCTCAGCTTCCATAAATTCTGGAGCGTCTGGATTGAAACGTGGAACGCCGATTTGGTCAGCGAGATAATTCTGCATTGTGTAAGGTAAGATGAAGTAACCGTCAGAGAGACCTTGCATCAAAGCTGATGCGCCGAGACGGTTAGCGCCGTGGTCTGAGAAGTTAGCCTCACCAGCAGCGAACAAACCTGGAATAGTTGTCTGTAATTCATAGTCAACCCAGAGACCGCCCATTGTGTAGTGAACAGCAGGATAGATCATCATAGGTGTTTCGTATGGATTGTCATCGACGATACGTTCGTACATCTCGAAGAGGTTACCATATTTTTCTTCAACTACTTTCTGACCTAAACGACCGATAGCTTCTTTGAAGTCCAAGAATACAGCGAGACCTGTGTTGTTTACGCCGAAGCCAGCATCGCATCTTTCTTTAGCAGCACGTGAAGCGACGTCACGAGGTACCAAGTTACCGAAAGCTGGATAACGTCTTTCCAAGTAGTAGTCACGATCTTCTTCTGCTATGTCTTTAGCTTTGATTTGACCTTTAGCCAATTTCACAGCGTCTTCTTTTTTCTTAGGAACCCAGATACGACCGTCGTTACGGAGACTTTCACTCATAAGAGTAAGTTTTGATTGGTAGTCGCCGTGAACTGGGATACATGTCGGGTGGATCTGTGTGAAGCAAGGGTTAGCCATCATAGCACCTTTCTTATAAGCTTGCCATTCAGCTGAGCCGTTCGATGACATAGCGTTTGTTGAAAGGAAGAACACACGACCGTAACCGCCGGAAGCGATAACGACAGCATGAGCTGCGTAGCGTTCTAATTCGCCTGTTACTAAGTTACGCATGATGACACCGCGAGCGCGACCGTCAACGAGGACTACGTCCATCATCTCACGACGAGCGTACATCTTCACTGTACCTTTTTCTATTTCTTTAGATAATGCGCCGTAGGCACCGAGTAATAATTGTTGTCCGGTTTGACCGCGGGCGTAGAATGTTCTTGATACTTGAGCACCACCGAAAGAACGGTTAGCGAGTAATCCGCCGTATTCGCGAGCGAAAGGAACGCCTTGTGCCACGCATTGGTCGATGATATTATTACTTAATTCGGCGAGACGATAAACGTTAGCTTCACGAGCGCGGTAGTCGCCGCCTTTGATTGTGTCATAGAAAAGACGATAGACGCTGTCGCCGTCGTTAGGATAGTTCTTAGCTGCGTTGATACCGCCTTGTGCAGCGATACTGTGAGCGCGGCGTGGGCTGTCTTGGATGCAGAACACCTTGACGTTGAAACCCATCTCACCGAATGAAGCAGCTGCTGATGCGCCAGCGAGACCTGTACCGATAACGATGATGTCTAATTTTCTCTTGTTAGCAGGGTTAACCAAATTCTGGCTTGCCTTATAATTAGTCCATTTTTCAGCCAATGGACCTGCAGGTATCTTTGAGTTTAATTCTTTCATGATGTTATCCTATAAATGAACCAATCCAATAATATAAAACTACAGAAGCGAACATAAGAGCGATGAGGATAGCGAAGAATCTGCCTAAACACTCAATTCTCTTTTGCCATACGTGATTGCTCCAGCCGATTGACTGCATAACACTTGCAATGCCGTGATCTAAGTGGAACCATAAGAACACTAACCATACCAAGTAGATGATAGAATAGACTGAGCATGAGAAAGTGTTTTCGATGTGATAAACGCCATCGGCTGCGTAAGTGATGTCAGCGTCTTCATAACCTAACTTATGCAATACTTCAGGAAGCTGCATATTAGCCCAGAAGTTGAATAAGTGTAAGCCGAGACCTACCAAAACGATAACGCCGATAACGAGCATGTTCTTTGAAGCCCATGACACGCCTTCTTGTTTTTCTACTACTGCGTAACGTTGTGAGCCGCGAGCTCTGTAGTTCTGCAATGATAAAACGAAAGCATAAATAAGGTGGAACACCATAAGAGCTGCTAAGCCTACTGTTGCTACTAAAGCATACCAGTTTGCACCGAGGAATTCGCAAATCTTGTTATAGCCTGATGGCTTGATGATTGCGACCAAGTTCATTGAGGCGTGGAACAAGAGGAAGAATACCATCGCTCCTCCGGTTATAGCCATGATCAATTTTTTTGTAATTGATGAAAGACCTTTGTTTGCCATATTATTTAATGTTTAAGTTTATTTTATATTAAAACATGAGACCTGTTTTGCCGACAAATACCACCAAAACAAGAGCCAACACAAGACCTACAACACCCATTATAACACCCATTGTACGCATGTGTTTCACTTCAACCATACCTGTACTGTAAGCGATAGCGTTAGGAGGTGTAGATACTGGCAATATCATAGCGAGTGATGCTGCTAATGTAACGCCCATAACGATAGTGAATATGCCGCCGAATGGTTCGAGGACACTGCCCATACCTGTACCGACTGCCACCATAACAGGAATCATAAGAGCTGCTGTTGCTGTATTGCTGATGATATTTGAGAAGAAATAGCATATTAAAGATGCACCAATAATAACTATAATTGGAGACCATGTTCCGAATGGAATTGCATTGATTAATGAAGCTGCAAGACCTGTCTTGTTTAATGCTGTACCAAGTGCGAAACCACCTGCCACCAACCAGATAACATCCCAATTGATTTCTTTAATATCATCTTTTGTAAACATTCCCAATACACAGAATACTGCAATAGGAATCATAGCGACAATCTTATCACTTATGTCTGTCCATTCTCCAGTAATCCATAATATCACTGTCAATGCTAAAGTAATATAAGCAATGATAAGTTTTGATTTTTCTGCTGTTTTACCTTCAATCTTCAAATCAACACATTCATTCTTGAATGGGAACAACTTGATAAGTAATATCCAAGCAACAAACAATAACAAAATTGCAAATGGAGCCATGATTTTGATCCAATCCAAGAAAGAGATACCTAAATTAAGACCTTCAGGATTATTCAAATAATCTAATGCTATCATATTTGGAGGTGTACCAATACTTGTACCCATACCACCAATATTTGCACCGATTGGAATAGCCAATACTAAGGCTGTTCTACCTTTGTCATCAGCTGGAAGCTGCTTCAAAACAGGAGCCATGAAAGTAAGCATCATAGCAGCTGTAGCTGTGTTACTGATAAACATTGAGAAGACACCTGTCACGAGTAAGAAACCTAACAAGACGAACTTTGATTTCTTGCCAAATGGAGCTAACAAAACTCTTGCGAGTTGGGCGTCGATACCTAACTTTGATGCCATGATAGCGATAACAAAACCGCCAAGGAAGAGCATGATTGTTGGGTTTGCAAATTCTGACATCACATCCTTTTGCGACAAGAGCTTTCCAATATTGTCACCTTGTTCCACAAAATTGAATGAGTTGTTTGTACATGTTAATAACAAAATAACTACTATTAACATTGATGTTGTCCATGAAGGAATCGCTTCTGTGAACCATAATACCAAAGCTAAAACAAAGATAGCGATGACACGGTGTTCAACAACTGTGATGTTTGGTAATCCTATTGTTGCTGATGGAATGAACCACAAAACTAAAAATGCTATTACTGCAATAGCAATCTTGATGATTTGACCTTTGTTTACTGATGTACTCATTTTTTTATTTGTTTTTTTAGATTTAAAATTCCTTGTTTTTATAAAAACGAAATCTCACGTAAAGACGCACGGCCGTACGTCTCTACATGAGCATCGATTTTATCCGCCGAAGTCGTCGAATGAAATCATTTCTTTTGGCACGCCGAGGCTGTCTAACATCTTCAAGACAGCTGCTGTCATCATCGGTGGTCCGCAGAGATAATATTCGATTTCTTCTGGTTCGCTATGATTCTTAAGATAATTTTCTAACAAGACTTCGTGGATATTTCCAACATAACCTGTCCAGTTGTCTTCCGGCAACGGTGCCGACAAAGCGATATTAAACTTGAAGTTTGGATTTTCTTCTTCGATCTTTCTGAAGTCGTCGATGTAGAAGAGCTCGCGTAAGGAACGACCGCCGTACCAGTACGAGACTTTTCTGTCGGTGTGTTTAGTAAGGAATAAATCTAAGATGTGAGAACGCATTGGTGCCATACCTGCGCCGCCGCCGATGAAGATGATCTCACGTTTAGTGTCTTTGATGTGGAACTCGCCGTAAGGTCCGCTGATGGTGACCTTGTCGCCTGGTTTCAATGAGTAGATGTATGATGAACATACACCTGGATTTACCTTCATGAAGCCGCCATTGACTCTGTCGAATGGAGGTGTAGCGATACGCACGTTGAGCATGATGATGTTATCTTCGGCTGGGTAACTGGCCATAGAATAAGCTCTGAACTGTGGCTCAGGGTTGTGCATGACCAAGTCGAACATACCGAATTTTTCCCAGTCGGCTCTGTATTCTTCATCAACGTCGATGTCTTTGTAGTTGACGTCAACCTTAGGAACGTCGATCTGGATATAACCTCCTGACAAGAACTTGAGGTGTTCGCCTTCTGGAAGTTTAACGACGAACTCTTTGATGAAGGTAGCGACGTTTCTGTTGCTTACCACTTCACATTCCCACTTCTTGATACCGAAGATCTGTGGGTTGATATGAATCTTCATGTCTTCACGAACCTTGACTTGGCAACCTAATCTCCAGTGATTCTGTTGTTCTTTTCTGCTGAAGAAGCCAGTCTCGGTAGGAAGTATTGTTCCACCGCCTTCAAGGACTTGGCAACGGCACATACCGCAGCTGCCACCGCCACCACATGCTGATGGCAAGAATATCTGTTCGTTAGCTAAAGTAGCAAGCAATGAGTTGCCCGGTTCTACTTCAATTTCTTTCTCATCGTTGATATTGATTTTCACCTTGCCTTGTGGAGCAAGTTTCTTTCTCACTATAACTAATATCGTTACAGGTATCAAGACAACGACCAAAAATACTGCAATACTTAATAATATAATAGATGTAGTACTCATTTCTTTTTCTTTTTAACTGTAACTTATTAATTAAATGTAATACCGAGGAATGACATGAAGGCGATGCCCATCAAACCTGTCAAGATAAATGCTATACCTGTGCCTTGTAATGACTTAGGAACGTGTGAATATCTTATCTTCTCTCTGATGGCTGCTATACCTACGATAGCGAGGAGCCAACCGATACCTGAACCTAAGCCGTAAGCCAACGACTGACCTACTGAGCTGAAGTCTTTCTCTTGCATGAAGAGTGATGCACCCATGATGGCGCAGTTCACAGCGATAAGAGGCAAGAAGATACCAAGTGACGAATACAATGCAGGTGTGAATTTCTCTACCACCATCTCAAGGATCTGGACGATAGCCGCGATGATAGCGATGAAGAGAATGAATGTCAAGAAGTCTAAGTTGACATCTGCGAATTTAGGACTGAGCCATGATAAGGCACCTGCTGAAAGCACGAACTTATCTAAGAGATAGTTGATAGGCACTGTGATGGCGAGAACGAAAACGACTGCCACGCCGAGACCAAATGATGTCTTTACATTCTTAGACACTGCGAGGTATGAGCACATTCCTAAGAAATATGCAAACACCATATTGTCGATAAATATCGAACGGATGAAAATTCCTAATGATTCCATTATTTCTTATCCTCCTCTGGTTTTTGTAGCCACATGATAATACCAACAATAACCAATGCCATTGGAGGAAGAATCA
>JAZOCI010000160.1:0-2190 GCA_045596465.1 Bacteroidales bacterium
GATCCTTACAAAGGCAAATGGGCGTTCCCTGGCGGTTTCATGAATATGGACGAGACAGCAGAACAATGCGCTCGCCGCGAATTAGAAGAAGAGACAGGACTGAAAGATGTAACGGTAGAACAATTCTACACCTTTTCTGACGTAAACAGAGACCCGCGCGAAAGAGTCATTACCATTGCACATTACGCTTTTGTGAAATTATCTGAGGTAAAAGCTAACGACGATGCCGATGACGCTCAATGGTTTTCATTAGACGAAATTCCGCCTCTCGCCTTCGATCATGAAGAGATATTGAACAAAGCTTTACAAACTTTAAAAGAAAGGAAGAAACTATGAAATCACAATTCACTCCAGACTTTATCACAGAATTAAAAGAGAACGAAATTTTTGTCTTTGGCAGTAACTTAGAAGGAATGCACGGCGGCGGAGCAGCGAGACTCGCATACGAGAAATTCGGTGCCATCTGGGGACAAGGCGTTGGATTACAAGGACAAAGCTACGGAATCCCAACTATGCACGGCGGCGTCGATGCCATAAAACCATACGTCGATGAATTTATCGAATTTGCGAAATCACATCCGGAGTTGACATTCTTAGTCACGCGAATAGGCTGTGGCATCGCAGGCTTCAGAGACGAAGAAATAGCGCCATTGTTCAATGAATGTATTGAAATAGAGAATGTGATTTTGCCGAGAAGTTTTATAATTCAGTATTAAATATTTTATTATTCACTAATACATACTGAATTATTTTTCCTATATTTGCCTATTAACATTTTAAACATTAAAGAAATAACTATGGTAAACAGATTTATTCTTAATGAGTTGTCATATTTTGGACCTGGTGCACGAAAAGAATTACCTAATGTAATTGCACGTTTAGGTTTCAAGAAAGCAATGATTGTAACAGACAAAGGTCTCATAAAATTCGGTGTCGCTAAGATGGTTAGCGATGTCCTTGACGAAGCAAAGATTCCATACGAGATTTATAGTGAAGTAAAACCTAATCCAACTGTAACAAACGTTCAGATGGGTGTTGAAGCTTTCAAGAATTCAGGCGCTGATTGTTTGGTCGCAATCGGCGGTGGTTCAGCTATGGACACTGCTAAAGGCATCGGTATCATCATCAACAACCCTGAATTCGCTGACGTCGTTTCACTCGAGGGTGTAGCTCCAACTAAACATAAGAGCGTGCCAATTATCGCATTGCCAACAACAGCAGGAACAGCTGCCGAGACGACTATCAATTACGTGATAATTGATGAAGAAAAGAAAAAGAAAATGGTTTGTGTTGATCCGAACGACATTCCTTGCTGTTCAATCGTCGATGCAGAATTGATGTATTCTTTGCCTAAAGAGACTACAGCAGCAACTGGTCTTGATGCCCTGACCCACGCTATTGAAGGTTATATCACAAAGGGTGCTTGGGAAATGTCTGATATGTTTGAATTGGAAGCAATAAGAATGATTAATAAATATTTACGTACAGCAGTATTTGAACCAACAAATCCTGTCGGACGTAATGGAATGGCTGTAGCTCAATACATTGCAGGTATGGCATTCTCAAACGTAGGTCTTGGCGTTGTTCACGGCATGGCACATCCAATGGGTTCTTTATTTGACATTCCTCACGGTGTCGCAAATGCGATGTTATTGCCAACAATCATGGAATTTAACGCTCCAGTTTGCCTCGACAAATATGTTGAGATAGCTAAAGCGATGAATGCTTATAAAGAAGGTATGACTAAGGAAGAAGCTGCAAAAGCCGCTTGCAATGCCGTACGCGAACTTGCCATTGAAGTTGGCATACCTCAACATCTTACTGAGATAGGTATAAAAGAAGAAGACATTCCAGCTCTTGCTGAACAAGCCATCAGCGACGTTTGCACTCCAGGCAATCCGCGAGAAGTAACATTAGAAGACATCATTGAATTATATAAGAAAGTTCTTTAATACTACTTCCTTATTAACATTATTTAACATTTGAACCATTGTTGAGGTTGTAACATACAGCCTCAACATTTTTTTCTCTGACCAAAATAAGATTAAAAACTACCAACCTTCCATTTCCACTCCTCTAATATCCAACAACCAATTTTCAACATTATTAATTGTAAACATTAAACTGTTAACTTTCAACTTTAAAACTACTCTAAACTATTAACTATTAAGTATTAACTATTAACTGTAT
>JAZOCI010000161.1:0-3023 GCA_045596465.1 Bacteroidales bacterium
CGATAAATTAGTCGTGATAACAGGATTAAGCGGCAGTGGCAAATCTTCATTAGCTTTTGAAACGATATACGCTGAAGGTCAACGTCGATATATGGAGTCGATGTCGTCATACGCTCGTCAGTTCATCGGCAATATGGAACGTCCACAAGTAGATGACATCAAAGGATTAAGTCCCGTCATCTCAATAGAACAGAAATCTGTCAATAAAAACCCGCGTTCTACCGTAGGAACGATAACGGAGATTTATGATTATCTGCGACTTCTGTATGCAAGAGCCGCCGAGCCTTTCTCATATAACACAGGAGAGAAGATGGTTCGTTACTCCGAAGAACAGATTTGCAACATCATAATAAAGACTTATAAAGATAAAAAAATCAACATCTTAGCTCCAGTAGTAAGAGGACGTAAAGGACATTACAGAGAACTCTTTGAAAACATACGCCAGCAAGGATTTCTGAGAGTACGCATAGACGGCGAGATAAATGAACTGAACTACGGGATGCAAGTCGATAGATATAAAGTTCATGATATTGAAATAGTTATCGACAGACTTCTCGTCGGTGAAGATAAAAGCAGAATCAACAAAGCCGTAGAGTTAGCCTTCAAACATGGCAAGGGATTACTTTTCGTTTTAGAAGAAGGAGACAAAGACGTACGATATTTCAGTCGTTTACTGATGTGTCCTACGACGGGACTTTCATATCAAGATCCGGAGCCTAACTCATTCTCTTTCAACTCGCCCTACGGAGCATGTCCGAAATGTAACGGTCTCGGCGAGATAACAGTCATCGACATGAACAAGATAATTCCCGACATGGAGAAAAGCATCAAGAAAGGCGGGCTCGCTCCTCTCGGCGAATATAAAAACTCATGGATTTTCAATCAGTTGGAGACATTAGGACTTCATTACGGATTTACCTTAGACACGCCTCTGAAAGAACTTTCTGAAGAAGCACTGAATACTATTCTTTACGGAACGACAGAAGGCTTTACCGTGACGAAAGAAGTTTACGGCACGATGTCGACATTCACCGCCACCTTCGACGGACTGATAAACTTCATCATAAAACAAAATGAAGACGAATACGCCTCGACATCAATAAAACGTTGGGCTGCGAGTTTCATGAACGAAACGCAATGTCCTGAATGTCATGGCACACGACTTAAAAAAGAGTCATTATATTTCAAAATTAACGACAAGAACATAGCCGAACTCGCCGAGATGAATATCGTCAATCTCGCAAAATGGATCGACGAATTACCAAAATATCTTAACAAGAAACAAAAAGAAATCGCTACTGACGTACTTTCTGAAATCAAGAAACGCATTGACTTTCTGTTAAATGTCGGCATCGATTATCTGAACTTAAATCGTCCGGCGAAAAGTCTGTCGGGAGGTGAGGCTCAACGCATCCGTCTCGCTACGCAAATAGGTTCCTTATTGACAGGAATACTTTATATATTAGACGAGCCGAGTATCGGATTGCATCAGCGCGACAACCAACGACTTATAGAATCGTTGAAAGAATTGAGAGACATCGGCAACTCGATAATCGTGGTAGAACACGACAAAGACACTATGATGGCAGCCGACCATATCGTCGATATTGGACCGGGCGCCGGCAAACATGGAGGCGAGATAACTTTTGAAGGAACGCCTAAAGAAGTCAAGAAAGGCAAGAGCCTTACCTGCGATTATCTCAACGGAAAGAAGAAGATTGAAGTGCCGAATACAAGACGTAAGGCTCGCAAAGACGAATACCTTATATTAAAAGGCGCGAGAGGACATAACCTTAAAAACGTCACTTTGAAACTTCCGCTTGGCGTGATGACCTGCGTGACAGGCGTCTCAGGCTCAGGAAAATCCAGCTTGATAAACGAGACACTCTACCCTATCTTAAGCAAACATTTCTATCGTTCGTTAAAAGAACCATTGCCTTACGATTCAATCGAAGGTTTGGAATTTATCGACAAAGTCATTGAAATCGACCAAGCACCGATTGGAAGAACACCGCGTTCAAATCCAGCGACTTACACCAAAGTCTTTGACGAGATAAGAAAGTTATACGGCGAGTTGCCAGAGTCAAAGATACGAGGCTACAAGGCAGGACGCTTCTCCTTCAACGTGAAAGGCGGACGATGCGAGACTTGTCAAGGTGCGGGAGTGAGAGTGATAGAGATGAACTTCCTGCCCGACGTACAGGTGCTATGCGAGACATGCCAAGGGAAACGCTATAACAGAGAGACTTTGGAAGTGCGATATAAAGGAAAGTCCATCAACGATGTATTAAATCTTACCATCAGCGAAGCCTTAACATTCTTCGAGAACATTCCTTCTATAACACAAAAAATCAAGACTTTAGAAGACGTCGGATTAGGCTATCTCACCTTAGGACAAGCCTCGACGACATTATCAGGAGGTGAAGCGCAACGCGTGAAGTTAGCAGCCGAACTCTCTAAAAAAGACACGGGCAAGACATTATATATCTTAGACGAACCTACGACGGGACTTCATTTCGAGGACATAAAAGTGTTGATGGAAGTGCTTAACAAATTGGTTGACAAAGGTAACACCGTACTTATCATCGAGCATAACCTTGACGTGATAAAACTCGCCGACCACATCATCGACGTTGGACCTGACGGCGGCGACAAAGGAGGAACCATCATCAGCGAAGGAACGCCAGAGAAAATCGTTAAAAACAATAAAGGATTTACAGCAAAGTTTTTGAAAGAAGAAGTGTCATAGTACTTTATCTATAAGAACATTGTCATATAGACTGGTATGTAATCTACACCATTCTCACGTTTATAATCTTTTGTATAAATCACATATTTGTTCATTATACGATCAGAAAACTTACTGCAAAACTCATCCAATGATTTGTGTGACTTGTATCCAGATGATTTAACTTCAATAGGTGAAATTTTATGTTTTTCTGTGATGATAAAATCAGTCTCATAGTACTTCTTACCATCAGCGTAGGGAAGTCGGATCGTAGCCATGTCGTTCTGTGAGCCAA
>JAZOCI010000162.1:0-4496 GCA_045596465.1 Bacteroidales bacterium
TACTCTTTATTTTACTTAGAACTTAGAACTTAGAACTTAGAACTTAGAACTAAGAACTTCATCACTCCATTACTCCATAACTTCATCACTCCATTACTCCATCACTCCATCACTCCATTACTCCATTACTCCATTACTCCATAACTCCATAACTCCACAACTAAAAAAGACGCTTCAACGATATATTGTTTATTTTAATTGGTATCGTCGAAACGTCCCTACCTTGTAGATTCGTTGTCTTAATTTAACCCCAACATCTTATATCCCATGGCGTTCAGTTGTACTGCCATTCCCATAAGATACATCTGATGTATGCTGTCTAAATAAGCTTGCAGTGCTTCTTTGGTGCCTGGTTCCACGTCTTCTTTACGTAATAAAGTGTTTGTGATAGATGCGCATTCCGCTACTATTTCAGTCATTTTCTTACAGCCTTCTTCATCTAATTTAAGCACATCTTCGAGTATATATTCGTCCATCTCGTCGAAGCCGCGTTTGTTACGAAGACCTTCGTATAACGACAAAGTGTTCAGAGCGCCATACACTTCCCAGTCTTCGTCCCAGAACTTAGCCAACGCCATTCCGAGGAACATGACCCAGCCTAACGACACCATAGGATATTCGTTGAACTCGCGCACGCCATCGGGGAGATAAGCCTGCATAAGTTCCTGCCATTTATCTTCAACGTCAGGACAGATGGGGAAACGCTCGCCTACAACATTTTCCTGTCTTAAATATTGCAGTAATATTTTTTTAAGTCTATCTTCAAATTTTTCCATGATGAAATATTAATTGTTATTATTTTTTATCAATTCGTTATATAATGTCAATCCTTTTACACTTAAAAGATACTTTTGTTTTGGATGATGAAGAGAATTCGGATAAAGTCTTCTTACATAACCTTCCTGGATAGCAGGATTAAGATAAAGTACCGATATGTTTTTCCTGTCTTTTAAGCCAATACTTGTCATGATTTCTTTTACTGACAATTCCTGCTTTCCTATTATAGATACCAACTTTATAATATTTGAATTATACGCATTGAACTTGTTCGGTAGTTGTGGGGTAGTTGTGGGGTAGTTGTGGGGTACTTGTTCGGGTATTGACATATTGGGTTGTACGCTCCACTCTTCTGTTGGATAAATATGCAGATATCTATTTCGTAAATCCCATTGTTCGCCAAATAATAAGTTTCTGAAGAAACGTTCTAAATATATAGGACTATAGTCTATGCCTTTCCTTGCATTACGATAATTTGCCCGGACTAAGGCGTTTCGGAAATACCATGAATGTTCTGCAAACATATCGTTAGCGACATCAAATCCAATATCTCTCAAATATAAAATAGCAAATACTGCTGTTGTACGGGTATTACCTTCGCGGAATGCATGTGCCTGCCAAATTCCAGATATAAAACGAGAGATGTGAGATATAAGATTATCTGGTGATATACCTTTGTATATAAAGTTACGTTCTTGTTCAATATCGTAATCTAACGCCCTACGCAAATCTTCCCAATTCAGATAGTTCACGGTATCACCATTCAACACCCATTCTTTTTTCGTAATATCATAGTTGCGCATCTGACCAGCATGTTTGAAAACACCTTCAAAGATTCTTCGATGTAAGGCAATGTATCCTTTGGTACTGAAGTCCAACGAATTATAGGAAAGTATTTTGGTGATATTTGCGGAAACCTGATCTGCTTCCTGTTTTTCATCATCGTCGGGAGCATGATGAGTCTTTGTGATATAATATGTCTTTATCAACTCTCTCGCCTCATCGATGGAGATTTCGCCTTCAATGTTTCTGCGTGCAGTCTCATGCAAATATTCGGAAGTCTTCAAGCCATCGACAGCCTGCAATCCTATCGCCACGCGCCATGCCTCAGCGCGTTCCTTCTGCTGCGGCTCGCCCTGCCTGATATATTCGTCGAAATCCAAATATCCGTTTTTCATAAGATTATGTTATTAGCGTGTATTGCGAATGGTTTACAAAGTTACGAAATAATGCTAAAATAAAGGAGAAAATATCAAAATAATTATGAAGTTTAATATTTTTAAAGATGCAAAGTAATGTAAAGAAATTTTAACAATTCGTTGCCAACATTTATGTCATTGTTTTGTTTTTCAATCAAAATTTAAAAAAAACAAATGCTATGAAAAAGACTCTTTTATTATTTGGATTATTTATCCTGTCATTACCTTTGCTTTTCACAAGTTGTAATGACGACGACTATGAAGAAGTTATCATACCTGATAACGTCATCACCTTAGGCAACGCCATTTCTCCGATTACGTCTGTTTACAATAAAGTCGAAAACGACGACACTTTCATCATTGTCAACACCAATGCGATGCAGCTTATTTTGGAATTAGACAACAAACAAAGTATTCCGACGGGAAACATGCCGCTTACGCTCAACGGCGATTACAGCGGAGAGATAACGATGATATGGTCGGGAGTGGAATATCTTCTTACGGGAGACTTAAGTATCTCATCATCAAATGACGTTTATACGATAGCAGCAGCAGGAAACGCCGCTTTGGATTATTATACCTTTATGCCATTCAGTCTGAACTACAAAGGAAAAATCACTGAAACTAACTAAGGATTTCGGACACAATTTTTGAGGCGCGTCAATTAAATATTGTTTTGTCACTTCATTAGTTGACGCGTCTTTGATTTTTGTATTATAACATAAAAAATGTCTTTTAATTGTTTTGTCAAATACTTTGATTAAGTTATCTATCATGTAAAAAAAATTCAATAAATTTGCAATCTGCTAACGTAACCATTATTGCATAATGAAAAAATATCTATGTGTTTTTATTCTTTTTTTTAACATTTCATTGTATGCACAAAATAGCATAATAGTATCAAAAAAAGACTTTCAACTTGTTGTTATCAATTCAAATTCAGATACTTTATGCTGTTACAAATGTGCATTAGGTGCAAATTTCGGTAATAAGCAGCATATTGGTGACATGAGAACTCCTGAGGGAACTTTTGTTGTGAATTCCGTTGAAGATTCCAAATTTTGGACACATGATTTTGATGATGGATATGGACAAAGAGAAGGTGCTTACGGACCTTATTTTATCCGTTTAAGAACTTCGCGATGGTCTGGAATAGGGATCCACGGAACATGTTTTCCCGAATCTATTGGGACAAGAAGTTCGGAAGGATGTATCCGTATGGACAATGATGATATTGCGGAATTAATCAAATACATTGATATTGGCACTAAAGTGACAATAGAAAAGGATATATGAAGTAAATAATGTATTTATAACAATAAGGTCAAATATAACAGATTGATTTTTGTCTTTTAAAAGTACAGAGATAATCAAAAAAAGGAGAGGAAAATTCCTCTCCAATTTTATTATATCCATGAGCCAAAAGCTAAAAGCTAATGGCCAAAAGCTAATCATCATTCCACTGGAATGTCTTTATTTACATTCTTCGATCCTACTAAAGCGTAGAACAACAAGAATGCGAGACCTGCTGCTACTACCCAGTAACTTACTAAGTAGTTGCCGCTTAAGTCGACGACTAAGTTTTGTACAAATGGTAAGATACCGCCACCGCATACCAATGCCATGAAGATACCTGAAGCTCTTTCTGTGTATTTGCCGAGACCTTCAACAGCTAAGTTGAAGATGCCGCCCCACATGACTGAGGTGCAGAGACCGCATAATACCAACAATGCTGCATTGACAGGAACCTGAGCCATACCGAAACCTTCTGTACCTTTGAATACAGGAAGACCTACAACTGTTGATGGATTTAAGAATATTGCTAAAATAACAAAGATCAAACCGATACCTGATACTGTTGTCAACATTGCTTTTGCAGAAACCTTAGCTCCAACTGCTGCGCCTAACAAACGACCGACGAGCATCAATAACCAATATGTCGCTGTGACTGTACCTGCGATAGCTGCTGCTGCACCTTCACCGCTTACATTCAAAACATTTAACTCAGGGTTTTGTAACCATTTTTGTAAAACGTTTGGAATACCGACTTCAACACCGACATAGATGAAGATTGCGATAGCACCGAAAACGAAGTGACGGAATGACATTGGACCGTATTGTGACTTTTCTTTTGTCTCGATTTTCTGTGCTGGATTTTCTGGTATGTCTGTCAAGGATATGACTAAGAATGCCAAAGCGAAAATTCCTAAAGCGATGAACATCAATGGGAATACTTGACTGATTTTAGCTTCAACGATATTAGGAACGAAGATACCTGTCAAGAAGATACATGCTGTACCCATCAATGAGTTGAATGAACCACCTACTTGTACGAGTTGGTTACCTTTGTTACCGCCACCGCCGAGTTTGTTAAGCATTGGGTTGACAACGATGTTCAACATACACATTGAGAAACCTGCGATGAAAGCGCCGAGAAGATAGATGCCGAAAGCAGTGTTGCTGTCGATTAATCCTGAAAGTGTTTGGATGCCAACACCTACGAAACCTACTGTAACAGCT
>JAZOCI010000163.1:0-9642 GCA_045596465.1 Bacteroidales bacterium
ATTTCGTCGAGCTTTTATTTTTATGTCTAAAGTCCAAAGTCTAAAGTCTAAAGTCCTTAATGTAGAGACGTGACATATTACACCAATGAAAATAAACACGATGTAATTGGTGCGTCTCGATGAGTTCTAAGTTCTATGTTCTGAGTTCTAAGTTCTAAGTTCTGAGTTCTATGTTCTGAGTTCTATGTTCAAAGTTCTGCGTCAATATTATCTTTAATCTGATTCATCACCTTATCAAAAACAATCAGGTCTTCTTCCTTGATATCTTTCAACACATTCCTCATCAAATTAATCGCCACTTCAGTAGTTGGAACCTTTAATTTCATTCCTTCTTCCGTAACAATAATATCATTGACACGGCGGTCTTTTTTGTTGATGGCACGATGCACCAAGCCTTTCTTTTCCAATGAATCGATGAATTTGGTGACAGAATTTTTATCCTTTTGGATAATGTCGGCTATGGCTTGTTGCGACAAAGTCTCAGCGTCCCAAAGTATATCCATAACCAAATATTGCTCAGGCGTGAGATTTATATCATTACGACTCAACTCCTTAGCGAAATACTTTATCAAAGAGCAGTTTAAGATATTGATATAAACTGCCACTTTTTTCATTAGAAGCATAATCTTTTTATTGTTTTATTAATGTGTTTTCTCTATTGCTTTTTCAATGGGCTATCAGTTTCGTTAGCCATCATTCTATATTCCATTTTATCTGTCACGCGAGGCAAACGTCTGTTTGCAAACAGCGTCGCTTTTCCGAGCGGCGTGAGTACCATGTGTGTCTTTCTTCTGAAGATTCCCCGCGCCATTATCTTCGCCACTCTCTCCGCCGACATCATACGCTCCTCCTTACGAGGCGTCTCGCCTTGCGGACTACCATCGGCTGTCAATGCAACATTTCTTATATTCGATGTCGTGAAGCCCGGCGCGAATATCATGACATGCAAGTCATCATATAAATGTTCTATCCTTAAAGTCTCGAGGAAACCTCGCACCGCAAACTTCGATGCCGAATACGCAGTGCGCGCTGGCAAGCCGACATATCCTGCCGTCGATATGACTCCGACAACACTGCCTTTAGATTCCAAAAGATATGGCAAAGCGTATTTTGTACAATAGACTGTTCCCCAGAAATTAGTGTCCATCAGCGACTTCATCACCTTAAGATCCATGTCCTTGAAAACGGCTCGCATAGAGATTCCCGCATTATTGACCAAGATATCAATCTTGCCAAAACGTCTCACCGTCTGTTCAATCAGATTCTTGCAATCCTCTTCCTTAGTAACGTCGGTCTTGACGCAAAGAACTTTATCAGAAGTCTGTTGACCTTTGTCTGTTGACTGTTGTCTAATTTCTTCCGCTATCTTTTCCAACTTGTCGATGGAACGAGATGCGAGAACGACTTTCGCTCCGAGCGATGCGAATCTTGCAACAGAAGCCAACCCGATTCCCGAGCTGGCTCCTGTGACTATAATAACTTTATCCTTATAAAAACTGTTCATATTAATTAATGTGTTACCAAATAGCCATATCCGGAATCACATCTGCATCGTACTTACCTTCAGCTAATTTCTTCTTGACATCGGCGAAAGCATTCAAAGTGTAGTTGACATCTTCCAATGTATGTACCGCTGTTGGGATGATTCTGAAGATAATCATACCTCTTGGGATAACTGGATATGTAACGATAGAACAGAAAATCTTGTAATTTGTTCTAAGGTCTTGTGCAATTTGTGTAGCTTGGATTTCATTTCCAGGCAAGAAGATTGGAGTGACGCAAGCTTCAGCTGGGCCTATTTCGAAACCTAAGTCGCGGAAACCTTTTTGCAAAGCGCGTGTCACTGTCCATAATTTCTTACGTAACTCATCGCCTTCTGCACTGCGGATAATCTCAAGACGTTTCAAGCAACCTTCAACGATTGGCATCGGAAGAGATTTAGCATACATCTGTGAACGCATGTTGTAACGTAAATAATCGATGACATATTTAGGACCTGCAACGAAACCGCCGATGATAGCCATAGACTTAGCATAAGCTCCGATATAAAGATCGATTTCGTCCATAACACCGAAATGTTCCGAAGTACCGCGACCTGTAGGTCCCATAACGCCGAAACCGTGAGCATCGTCGATGAGGATACGGAACTGATATTTCTTCTTCAGCTCAACGATTTGGTCTAAGATACCGAGAGCACCTGTCATACCGAACACACCTTCTGTGATGAGCAAGATACCGCCGCCAGTCTTGTTGACGATTTCTGTTGCTCTCTTAAGAGCTTGCTCGCAACTTACAATATCGTTATGTTTGAAGTGGAATGATTGACCCAAGTGAAGACGTTTACCGTCGATTAAGCAAGCGTGAGCTTCAGAGTCGAAAACGATGACATCGTGACGTGTTGTCAATGCGTCGATTGTCGAAACGATGCCTTGATAGCCGAAGTTAAACTCGTAGGCTGCTTCTTTTCTTTCGAAGTCGGCGAGTTCTTGTTCCAATCTTTCGTGGAGACGAGTGTTGCCGCTCATCATACGAGCGCCCATAGGATAAGCCATACCCCAACGTGCCGCAGCTTCAGCATCGACTTTTCTGATTTCAGGGTGATTAGCCAAACCTAAGTAGTTATTCAAACTCCAGTTCAAGACGTCAACGCCGTTGAAACGCATGTGAGGTCCCAATTCACCTTCTAATCTCGGGAAAACAAAATAACCGTGTGCACGATCTCTGTATTGACCAATCGGACCGCCTGAATCCTTCGCTATTCTTTCAAAAATTTCCATTGTTATACTTATATTAATTAGGGTTTATTTTTCTTCGCAAAATTAGTAAATATATTTACTATATCAAAGTGATTTAATAAAATATTTTATCATTTTTTTTGCAAACATAAATTTTAATCGTAAGCCATCTTTGAATACTTTTGATTATTATTTTTCACTACCTTTGCCAAACTAAACGCACATATATTTATTTTGATATTGAAATGATACACAATAAAATCATAACAGTTGTAATGCCGGCATATAATGCTGAATTCACTTTATTGAGAACTCTTGAAGAAGTTCCCATGGATATTGTCGACCATATAATTTTGGTCGATGACAACAGTTCTGACAAGACTGTAGAAAAAGCGCATCAATTAGGCATTGAATACGTTATAAAGCACGAAGAAAACAAAGGATACGGAGGCAACCAAAAAACATGTTACGACAAAGCTATCGAAATCGGTTCCGACATTGTCATAATGCTTCATCCTGACTATCAATACACTCCCAAATTGATTCATTCTATGGCTTATCTTATAGCCAATGATGTTTATAAAGTCGTTTTCGGCTCAAGGATTTTAGGGAAAGGCGCGTTAAAAAACGGGATGCCACTATACAAATACGTTTCCAACAGATTTCTGACGATGTTTCAAAATCTACTAATGAACAAAAAACTATCTGAATATCATACAGGTTACAGAGCTTTTTCATCTGAAGTACTCAAAAGTGTCAATTATCATTTATGTTCTGACGACTTTATCTTCGACAATCAGATGATAGCTCAAATCTTCAATAATGATTACGAGATAGCCGAGATAACATGCCCAACAAAATATTTTGCCGAAGCTTCCTCGATTAATTTCCGCAGAAGCCTGAAATACGGATTCGGTTGCGTGAAAGTATCTCTCATGTACTTTTTCAACAAAATAGGAATATTAAAGTACAACATATTGCACAACAAGTGATTACAATAAATATAATATCAATTTAATATCAAGCATTTTGGACTCATATTTCAGCAACACACAAAACACCCTATTGCTCGCAGCTTGTTTCTCATTTCTTCTAAGCCTGCTGTCTCACGTAAAAGGCAAAGAACGTTTAACAATGATATTCTTGGCTTTAACAGCAATATGTATATTTAGCTTTTCAGCTCTATTAGACCCTTTTCTAAACCTATGGGACGAGCGCTTTCACGCACTTGCCGCAAAAAACATGATGAATCACCCATTGATGCCTACCTTATACGACGATCCTGTCGTAGACATGGCATACGACAAATGGGACAGATACCATATCTGGTTACACAAACAACCTTTATTTTTATGGCAGATTGCCTTTTGCTTCAAAATATTCGGAGTATCTGAATTCAGTTTAAGATTGCCGGACATTATATTAGGGACTATTTTTGTCGTGATAACATATCGTTCAGGCAAATTATTGGCAAACAAAAATGTAGCCTACATTTCATCTGCACTTGTCATTTCAACCGTTTATCTATTGGAACTGATTGCTGGGAGACAAGAACTTGAACATAATGATTTTACATTCTTAGCATATATCTCATTGAGTATCTGGGCTTTCATCGAATATCATTATAGTAAGAAAAGATTCTGGATCTACTTAATAGGATTATTTTCAGGTTTCGCCATTTTATGCAAATGGTTAGTCGGACTTCTCGTATATTTCGGCTGGGGAATCATGAGGATTTTACAGAAGAAAATAAAAATATCCGAGAACAAAGACTTTATCATTTCATTGGTTATCACATTGTTGATTGCTTCGCCATGGCAAATACTGACTTTTATATGGTATCCTGAAGAAGCCGCGAGCGCATATCGTTTCAACACCATTCACTTCACCACTCCTTTAGAAGGACACGGAGGCGATTTCTGGTATCATCTCAACATGTTTAACACCATTTACGGCAAAATAGCTTCCTTCTTGATCATACCAGGATTCATAGTCTTGTACAATAAAAACAAAGACAGAATAATACTTAACTCACTGTTAAGCATGGTAATAGTAGTGTACCTTTTCTTCTCGTTAGCGTCAACGAAAATGCCATCTTTCACAGTAGTTGTATCCATGATAATCTTTATCGCGCTTGCTGCTCTATTCGATCATATCATAGAACATATCAATGGATTCTTTACCAAAAATGCCATTAAATCATTAATCTTCTGCGTGTTTTTAATATCAATAGTTTTATTTAATTTTAACATCAATCTCTTGAAAGAAAAACATACAAATAATTCTTATACAAATAATTTATCTCACAACAAACAAGTTTTTCAATCATTGAATCTACCTTCTAACACCGTGTTATTCAACGTAAAAGGACGCCATTACGTAGAAGCCATGTTTTACACAGGATTGCCGGCATATAATTTCGTACCATCATTCGAACAATATCAAGATGTGAAAAACAAAGATAGAATTATCGCCGTATTTAAAAGAAATAATATTGAAATCCCTGAATATCTGACAAATGATTCATCTGTGATTGTAATTGACAAGGAGTTACGTGGCTACGAATAAGAAAAATAACTCATGTAAGTTCTGCAATAATTGAAAAACGCTCATTTCAAACTAAAAAAATATTAAATTTGCGATTTTGAAAACGACATCGTCAAGACGCGAAGTGAACAAAGAAGACATTGCCCTTGACAGTTGTCCTAAAAACATGACTATGATAAATTTTTCAAACAAACACGCGCTCGTCACCGGAGCAAGTTCTGGAATCGGCGCAGCGATAGCAAAACAACTCTCGAAAGAAGGTTGCAACTTATTCCTGACCGGATTGGGGTTGGAACAACTTGAAGAGACGAAGAAATCGTGTGAAGCCAACGGCGTCAAAGCCTACATCATCGAGAGCAACTTCTCCGATTATTCAAGTATCGACAATATGGTTGAGTTCGTGAAATCACATAATGTAAATATCGACCTTTTCGTCTTGAATGCGGGAATCTCACAACGGGCCAAAGCCTTCGACACTGATTTCGAGACCGACCAGAAGATAATGCAAATCAATTATTGGGGTTCGGTTTATCTCATCAAGAAATTCAAGGAAGAAATCCTTAACGCACAACATACAAGCATTTCAGTCACGACATCGCTCGCTGGATTGTTCGGATTCCCGTTAAGAACATCATATTGTTCTTCAAAACACGCACTCTTCGGCTTCTTCGAGTCGATGGATTTGGAATATGATAATGTTTCCGTGACATTCCTAATTCCAGGACGTATCAACACCAACATCAGCAAGAGCGCATTGTTAGGCAACGGAGAAAAATACGGCAAGATGGATCAAGGTCAGGCGAAAGGCTTAGACGTCGATAAAGCGGCCAAACGCGCCGTCAAAGCAATCAAGAAAAAGAAACACAGAAAACTTATTGGCAAGTACGAACTTCTGATGGCACATATTAATAGGTATCTGCCTCGACTTTATTACGTACTTTCAAAACATATTTCACCAACATAATAAAAAAAATCATGAAAGAAAAAGTTATATGCGGCATACAGCAAGTCGGCATTGGAGTTGAAGAATTATTGCCTTCATGGAAATGGTATCATACAATCTTAGGTTTCGATATGAAAATCTTCGACGACGAAGGCGTTGCGGAGCGTATGCTTCCTTACACGGGTGGCAAACCACAACCGAGACGCGCAGTCTTAGCATTCAACCCTCGTGGTGGCGGCGGATTTGAAGTGTGGCAACCTAAAGGCAGAAAAGTGAAATATCCAGAACGTCCGCTTCAACTTGGCGACTACGGCATCAACATCTGCAAGATAAAAGCTAAAAACGTTGACAAATCATACGCTCATCTTAAAAATAACGGAGCTACCATGCTCAGCGAAGTATGTGTCTCACCTTTCGGTTTTAAGCACTTCTATTTCAAAGACCCTTGGAACAATATCTTTGAGGTGGAACAAAACGACTACGCCTTCATCGACGAGGACAAGACCAATGGTGGCGTAAACGGCGTTGTCATCGGTGTCAAAGACATGGAGAAATCTATCGAGTTCTACGGAAAACTTTTGGATTATGACACTGTCATCGGCGACATCACTAACACTTTCGATGAGTTAAAAGATATTAACGGTGGTAAGGACGAGTTCCGTCGTGTGATGTTGAAACGTTCCAAACCTATTCAAGGTCCGCTCTCCGACATGATGGGTGACTCGCATATCGAATTGATACAGAATTTAAGTTCTGAACCTGTAAAAGTTTTAGAAAACAGATACTGGGGTGACCCGGGTTATATACATCTCTGCTTCGATGTTCGTAACATGGACTGCATCAAGGAAGCTGCTGAGGCATTGGGACATCCTTTCGTCTGTGACGGCGGTCGCGACTTCGACATGGGTGATGCTAACGGACACTTCACCTACGTGGAAGATCCTAACGGAACATTGATAGAATTTGTCGAGACTTTCAAAGTCCCGGTGATGAAGAAATTCGGCATCTACCTCAATCTCGGCAACAGAGACGACTACAAGCCACTGCCTAAGTTCATGACGAAAGCCATGAGATTTAGCAAGGTGAAAGCGGAGAAGATAAAGTAGAATTTTAGGTAAAGGGTTAAAGGGAGTAAAGATATAAGGTAAGTTTTGAGAAAGGCTTACCTTTTTTATTTGGCAATTTACATCAAATTATTTTTTTATTTTTCTTAGTTTTAATCTTGACAAAATTTTAAAATGTATTATCTTTGCAATAACGATTCCGTAGCTAATGACTACCGATTCGTTGCCAGAAGGAGGGGTGAAATATCATTCCTCTGACTTTTTATATAAGGGTATTATACTATTATCATCCATAATCAATACCTCATCTATATCATGTCCATCTTTGACACGTTGTTTAATGATTCTTTTCATGAAAGCATCAGTTAAATTAGGTCTGTTTATAATAATTCTACTTGATTGCTTCAACCCATGATTCAGCATATTTCTAAATGCTGTTTTAGGATTATCCGTAACAAAACCCTCATGTTCATACCACAAACCGTCAATTTTTAAATCCGGGCATTTGCCTTCGTATTTCGTTCCTATCAAATCATAATAAAGACTTTCGTATTCAAAGTTCGACGAACGAGACATCTTAGGTGCGAGTTCAACCACCGAACCCTTATCCGCAAAATATTCAGCTATCTGATACAACTTATTGTAGTCATTATCATTTTGATTGACTAAACGGTTAATTCTTATCAATCCTTTTTTATGCCTAATTTCGATATAGCGATTATCGTGCAACATTTTTCTGCTTCATAAAATATCCTATTGGTTTTCGATTGCGCAAAATTAAGATTTCATTTTCAACTATAAAAGTTAAAAAATGTTAAAAATATAGTTACATTCATTTGCAATAAAAAAAATATAGATGACGTTCATTCTGAAGAATCGTCACTTTATCAAATGAGACACATTCTTTTAATATCTGCGTTTGTATTTTTATGTTGCGCGACATTATACGCTCAGAATAAATATTTTCCGTTGAGCGGGAAAGTCGTTTCAGCCGACAGCCTCTATCCTATTTCAGAAGCTCACATTCTGAGCGAAATTTCTTATTACGGAACGACTTCTGATTTCGATGGAAAATTCTCAATGCTGACAAGAAAAAATGACAGCTTAAGAATCAGTCGCTTAGGTTTTGCGACAAAAATCATACCTGTCAATCACGACAGCATCAATGCCAACAACTTTCAAATAATTTTGGAAAGAGACACCATTATGCTACAGGAAGTCGATATCTTTCCATATCTCGACTATTACACTGTTAAAGAAATCGTAAGTAAAATTCCTACAGAGAAACCATTTATAATCAAAGGTGTAAACGAAAATATTGAAAACGTTTTGTGGCAGAAACCGAGAGAAAATCCAAGAGCCAATATAATCAGCAATCCGATTCAGGCTCTCTACAACCGTTTCAATAAGAAAGAAAGGCTGAAACGAAAATTGGAGAAAAACAGAAGAAAATATGGAGAGGATGAGCACTGACTTTGATTTGGCAAGACGCACCAATTACATCTCTTTCAGTTTCTCAATTTTTGAGATATAAAAAAAGAGCTGCCATTTTTTATAGCAGCTCTTACTTTAGTCTTTAGACTTTAGTCATTATTATAATCCTAATTTTGTTTTCACGTCAGCAGTGATATCGATTGCATTATCGCCGATATAAACAACAGCACCAACAGCTTTGTCTAAAATGTAAGTGAATCCTTTTTCTTGACCTACTTCATTTACAGCCTTTTGTACTTTTTCGATAAGTGGATTTAACAATTCGACTTGTTTTGCTTGCAATGCGTAGTCGGCATTACTTTGAAACTCTTGAATTCTTGTTTCGAGGTCAAGTATTTCTTTTTGTTTTGATTGACGAATCAAGTTCGACATTGTTGCTTCATTAGCTTGATAATCTTGAGCTTTAGCTTGATATTCTGCATACATAGCCTTGATTTCTGCGTCCAACTCAGCAGCGTATGTCTGAAGTTCTTGTTCAAGCTGTGTTCTCTCAGGCATGATTTCCATAATAGCTGATGAATCAACATGACCTACCTTCAAAGATTGAGCATTAACACCAAAACTTACACCAACTGTCAATACAACAGCGAATAATACTTTTACTAATTTCTTCATTTTGTTATTATTTTATTGTTATTTTTTTCCTCTGCAAAGATAATAATTTTTAATCAACAAACAACGTACAACATTCACAATTCATAATGCATAATTCATAATGCATAATTCATAATTCATAATGCATTGTTAATTGTACATTGTTAATTGTACATTGTTAATTGTACATTGTTAATTGTACATTGTTAATTGTACATTGTTAATTGTACATTGTTAATTCTTCATCCTATCTTAACGGCGTACA
>JAZOCI010000164.1:0-20843 GCA_045596465.1 Bacteroidales bacterium
AACTATTAACTATTAACTATTAACTATTAACTATCAACTGCTCAATAACTTCTGGATAGTGTTTATATTCAAGAGTATGGATTTTCGTTGCGAGAGTTTCCGGCGTTTCGCCTTCTTCTAAGGCGACTTTAGCTTGGAAGATAATATCGCCACTGTCGTAATGTTCATTCACATAATGTATTGTGATACCGGAATATTCTTCTTTGGCGGCGACAACAGCTTCGTGTACATGTTCGCCATAGAAACCTTTTCCGCCGTATTTTGGCAACAAGGCAGGATGGATGTTTATGATCTTATTCGGGAAAGCGTCGATTAGATGTTTTGGCAGAAGCCATAAGAAACCAGCGAGAACAATCAAGTCGATGTTTTGGTTCAGTAATTCTTTTGTAAAATCTTCGCTTTTAAATTCTGTTCTATTAATTATTCTGCATGGAATATTCAAATTCTTCGCTCTTTCTATCGCGTAAGCGTTCGGATTATTACAAATCACATTAACTATTTCAACATCTGGATTTGATGAAAAATATTCCGCAATTCTTTGTAAGTTAGTGCCTCCTCCAGAGACAAAAATAGATAGTCTTTTCATATTTAATTTTGTTTATTTTCATAATCAGTACGGCGTTGCCATACGTTGTATCTGTATAAGCCTTTCAGGCTATTGATATATGTCAATTGTTAATTGTTAATTGTTAATTGTTAATTGTTAATTGTTAATTCCTCATTCGGCTCCATATCGAACCAAATTATATATTCATCGCCGGATTTTGTCTTTCTGATATTGAACGACTTATCATTCTCCAACGACATCTCTTTTGTAGAAATCAAAGATAAGCCTTTTATCGTTTCATTGTTATTATTTTTTAACAAAACATTTCCGTTTTCATCAACTTTATATCCAAGTTTCAAAAGTTGTTCCTGATATGTCATATAATTATCAATCGTAGTCGGGAACAAGAGACGCTGTTCTTTCATCTTAGCGATTCTCTCAAGTGCTTGATTAAAACCATCTTTCGCAACTATTTTACCGTTTTTCATTTCCCAGAATCCTCTAAATTCCTCCACCCAAGGTGCATAAATATGAGTGATGAAAACATATCTGAAATCCACAATCTTATCCAATCTCTCCTGACTGAAATAATAGTCCCACGCCCAGTTTTCACCAGGTTCTATTGTGCATGGCGTAAACCACATATATATGTCAGGATAAGAAGGATGTCGAGCTATTTTAGGCAGAGGGAAAGCATCACCGAAACCTGGATACGGACGCAACAAGTTATTGTCATACAAATACTTATCATAAGGACGCTGATCCTCTAAAGACGCATTCCAAATATACTTCACTCCATTATCCTTCCACAAATCATAAACATAATATACCGAATTTGAATCTAATCCATCACAAATCATATTCTCGCGATTACTCAAGATTCCATTATTATAACCGTGATCAATCCATGATGAACTCGAAAAATTATCTTTCATAAACGACATTGCCTCCTTTAAACTTACACTATCCGACGTATATTGTTCAGGGGTATGGAGGCATATATCAAAGCCGTTGTTATTCAACTGTTTCAAGAAATCAAGATACGAATCATCAGTCTTTATTGTCGAATGTAATCCGGGGAAATTCTTGTTTTTCTCAAAATTAATGACGGAATCAGGGTTGTGATAAAACACGCTTTTTGTTACAGGAATATCATAATAAGCAAATCCACCTACAGCATTTTCTATATTTTCCACATCTTCACTGCCGAAATATGTAGCTCTATGCGTTTTAATATCCGTCCAATCAGCATGTTCTGTCCAGATAAACGCCGATTCATAGCCATAATTTATCGGCATGATACGAGGCAAGTCTTTTTTATTTGCCAACGAAATCGAAAACGACGAAGTAAAATCATTTCCTTTTTTCATGAAAGCCGAAGAGTTATCTACGTAATAATCAGAAGTATCAGAGAACGGAAAACGAATCAGACGATGATCGAGATGGAAATCAGCATTGATATAAGCAATGGCATTTCTCGCATCAAGTTGTACTGAAGAAATTTCATTAAGATGATAAAGATTAAGTTGTTTTTCTGTCAGTTCCAAGGAAAAGCCTTCATTATCCAAATAATAAACATCTTGATAATCAGTAGTATCAATAAAATAATTATTTCTATAAATCTTAAAATTATCATTCAAGAAGGGTATTATCAACGACGATCTAAGAACATTCACATCTTTATGGTAAGTAGATTGTAAAGAAAAATTAACATTTGGATCATTATTTTCGTAAGAAATGTTTAAAGATGTTGTAACAATATCGTTAATATTCTTTAACATGTAAGTTTCATTTTCTTCTGTCAGTTTCCAATCAAAAAGTTGGAGTTTTGTCGTATCGCCATCTATTATCAACGAATAAAACATTGAAATAGGGTCAGTTATCTTCTGTAAATTATTGTCGGCAAACGCCACTTTATTGTCATTATCAGAATAAAGGAGATTTAATGTATTATATTTTGAGATTTGCGACAAATCACCTGCAGTAACGATTTTCTCGACATCATCGATATATGTCGGAACTTCCTGATATTCAACACAAAGTTTAAAATCATCTATAAATAAGATTTCCTTATTATTATTCATCACATAACAATTAAGACTTGTATTTTTCAACATATCGTTAGGAATCAGCATCTCGAATGTATTGTTATACCATTGATTCTCAGCCACAAATCCCTTCGACATAGGGAAAGCTTTCCACATCAGCACGTCATTACCTTTTTGCAGTGACAAAGCGAAAATCACATTTGGCGATTTCTTCGCCTTGACCATCATATCGAACGACAACAAAGCGTTTTGATTTTGTATGCTATCGCGCATTGACAAGTCGAAACCGAAAGCATACAACATATTTTCCGGGCATTCACAGACGAAATCACCGGAGAAAGCAGACGAATCTTGATTGCGAACTACATTTTTCCATATAAAGTTTTCGCACTCTGTTTCAAAATCATTAAAGAAAGTGTAGGATTTTTTTCCCTGGAGATTTACATTTTGATCCGAACAATTTAATATTGCGACAAGCGAAGATAAAAATAACAATAAATAAGATATTTTCTTCAAAAAATCAGCCATACGTTTTTAATTCTTTCTTTCCGCTAACAACTTGTAAAACATTGTAAATCAAAGCCTCTAAAGTATAATCTTCAGAATAAGACACCATTGGAGCCAAATTTTCAATTCGTTTGGAAAGATACTTAAAAAAACGCTTATTCCCGAATATTTTTCCAGATAAAATAATCACATCAATTTTGCCATCGAGGGTGACATAATGAGAAGCTATTTCTTTTGCCATTTGATAAGCCATCACCTCTAAGATATGTTTTGTTTTGTTATTATTTTTTAAGGAATCCATTATTTCTTCGCACGAATTTGTGGCGAGATAAGAGAAGAATGTCGCGTTTCTGTTAATAAGTTTTAACATTTCTTCTTTTGTATAATATTTTTTAAACAACATATCCACCACATTAGATACGGGCAATGTCCCTGTCTCGAAGAATCCCATCGGTCCGAATCCCATATATGCTTGATTTACATCAACGACTCGACCTTTTTCATGAGCTGCGACCGACACATTCCTATCGCTCACATGACAAAAAACGATATTCAAATCTTCATAATTTTTATTAACAGATTGAGCATATCTCTTCGATAAATATTTGTTTATCATCGCATGAAACAATGATTTTCTTCTTGTAATGGGATGCGAGAAGAAGCTCGCCAAATCAGAGCGTTCGTCAACGGAAGCAGGATCCACCACCAACGACTTTATTCTCAAGCTATTAGCTATAGTGAACGCTAACAATCCACCCATATTTATAATATCATCACCGCCAACACCGTCAATAAGATCTCCGACCATTGTCTTGTCGATATTATAAACTCCTGATTCACAAGGCTTCAACAAGCCACCTTCTGCCACGACATATTGTATCGACTTAATATCAACAACATCTTGATGCAATCGATTCATAATAGCATCACGACGAAAAGGTAGTTGCTCCATCACGTTATCAATCATAACGAATTCTTCTTTAGAATGATCTATATCACATTGATAGACAATATTTTCATTTTCGCTTATTGCTATTTTCGTATAAAAGACTTCAGTGCTGATGCTAAGAATTATTGTTGGCATAGATTTACATTTTAACTATTCAACAACAAAAAAGCGATAAAGTTTAAACCTTACCGCTTTTATTATTAAAATATTTTAACTTTTATCAATCGACATTATCGTGTAAGAACGAGTTACTTTCGCGCAATCCTTTATCCTTACTTGAAGAATAAGTCGAGAGTTGCTGTTCTTCACTGTCGTTCGAGATATTGATTCCCATGCGTTTATAAGCCGGCTGATTTTCAAGTTCCTCGATATTTGCCATAGATCTGAAGTTCATGTTGAGCGACGACAGACGCTGACGGCGAAGCATCTCCTCTTGACTAACGTTCTGTCTTTCTTGTTCAGTCTTTACTTTATGTTCTACAATTGTCTGAGTATCAACTGCATCTTTCACGTATGACGTAATTCCTAAGCTATCGTCATCATCATTTCCACGGAAAGGATTGTCATAAATTCGAGTTGTCGGCTGATATGGATTTGAAATTCTTTCTGAAGAAGTATTTTGAATCGGATTGTTATTGTTATTGTTATTGAGATTTCTATCCATCACATCGTCATCTTCATTGCCGAGGGTATGGATTTTTTTACTGTCGTTTGCTTTATTTTCCGGAACTATCGGTGTATTTTCATCCACTTGTCTTCTGTCAATAACTTGAATCTCATTATTTTGTGTTTGTTTTTCCGGTTCAGCTACAGGTTTATTCTTAGGTTGAGTCACGTCGTTGTACATATCATACAACTTAGTATCACATGCTTCTTGCGACAACACATGACGTCTTGATTCTGAGGCAACTTCCTCGAAACCGGTTGCTATGAGAGTTACGTTAATACCTTCGCCCAACGCCATATCTTCTCCATTACCCCATATTACGTCGGAGCAGTTACCTGTAGCCTCTTGTACATATTCCGTTATCTCTGTCACTTCGTCGAGTGTAACCTCTTCGGAGCCAGATGTGATATATACGAGAACGTTTTTAGCTCCTGCTATTTCAGAGTCATCCAAAAGCGGAGAGTGCACTGCTTCTGTGACAGCTCTGAGGGCTCTGCCTTCGCCTTCTGCATAACCCGAACCCATGATAGCCTTACCGCTATTACGCATCACGGTATTGACATCTTGGAAGTCGACGTTGACATAACCTGTAACGGTAATAATCTCAGCTATACCTTTAGCGGCTGTTTTGAGCACGTCGTCGGCTTTTTTAAAAGCCTGAGCGATTTTCATATCGCCATGTTCCTGACGCAGTTTATCATTACTTATCACGAGCAAGGCATCGACATGTTTACGCAGTTCTTCGATTCCGAGCTGAGCCTGTTGCTGACGTCTTTTACCTTCGAAACTGAATGGCAGAGTTACAATACCCACTGTAAGAATATCCAATTCGCGAGCCACTTCTGCCACTACAGGAGCTGCGCCTGTTCCTGTTCCACCACCCATACCAGCAGTAATGAAGAGCATTTTAGTATCTTGAGAGAGCATCTCGCGCAGTTCTTCTGTTGTCTCAATAGCGGCTTTATGACCTTCATCTGGCTTGTTACCTGCACCAAGCAGTCTTTTGCCGAGATGTATCTTCTTGGCGACAGGACTTTTATCCAAAGCCTGTTTGTCGGTATTACAAAGTATAAAATCGACACCTTGAATACCTTCGGTAAACATGTGAGTAACAGCATTGCCGCCACCGCCACCAACACCGATAACCTTAATGATATTAGGTATTTCTTCCTTGGTATCGAATTTAATTAAGTCAGTCATAGGTTTTATGTTATCCGTTAATATCTTAATCTATATTTCCTTGTTTAAAAAATCTCGAGAAGTTAGTGATGATGTCTGTCAATGAGAAACCTTTCTTTGTTTCTTCCTCTTCGTTATCATCTTCTGTTTCAACTATTTCTTCTTTCACCACTTCTTCTTTAACAATTTCATTATTGCTATTCTCTTCTTTAACTCTACCTCTTTGCTTATCGTTTTCGTATTTAGCTATACCTTCGATAACGAGACCGATACCTGTTGAATATAAAGGACTTGCCAAGTCTTCAGGGGTTTCATTAGCAAGATATTCATTAGGATAGCCGAGTCTTACTTCGAGACCGGTTTTAAATTCTGCGAGTTGGCGGATATGTTTCATCATGGCGCCACCACCTGTGAGCACTATGCCTGCGATGAGTTTATGTTCAGAGTTAACTTTCTGAATCTCAAAGTTTACAAGATCAAAAATCTCTTCGAGACGAGCTTGAATGATGCTTGCGAGGTTTTTGAACGAAATCTCTTTAGGTTCACGACCTCGTATTCCCGGAATTGAAACCACTTCGTCTTCGCTGTTTTCACTTGCCACTGCCGAGCCGAATTTCACCTTGATTTCTTCAGCATGTTTCTTGATGATAGAACAACCTTGACGGATGTCTTCTGTTATGATATTACCTCCGAAAGGAATGACAGCTGTATGATAAATTATCGAGTCATAGAACACTGCGATGTCTGTCGTACCACCACCGATATCTACTATCGCCACGCCAGCTTCTTTCTCGTCTTCGCCGAGCACAGCGGCCGCCGATGCTATAGGCTCGAGAATCATGTTCTCCATCTTAAGACCAGCTTCTTCAATACATTTGACGATATTTTTGACAGCTGAAGTCTGACCTATTATAACATGGAAGTTAGCCTCGATCTTATTACCCAACATACCTTTAGGCTGACGAATACCAGGTTCGTCATCAATGATATATTCTTGTGGTATAACATTAATAATCTCTTCGCCAGGAGAGATACCAATCTTATACATATCTTGTTTCAATTTATCGAGTTCTTGATCCGATATTTCAACGTCTGCGTTTTCTCTAATCAAGACACCACGATGCTGAAGGCTCTTGATATGATGACCTGCTATGCCTACATTAACGCTCTTGATGTCGACTTTCGACTGTTCTGATGCTTGATTCACAGCGCGTTTTATAGCCTCAACGGTATCTGCTATATTAAAGACCATTCCTCTTTTCACGCCGGTAGAATCCGTCTTTCCATATCCGCGTATCTCTATTTTGCCGTTCGGCATTTTCTCTCCGACTATACACGCAATTTTCGTCGTGCCAATATCAAGACCAACAATATAAACAGGTTTACTCATACTTTTTTACTTTTTTATTTTGGTACAAACTACTTGGTTTTTATAATTCAAATTAATTTCTTTATAGTTGTCAAGTTCAGGATTTCCTTGCATTGCATCAAAGAAATGCTTCATTTTTAACAATTTCTCTTTAATATTATTAACATCGCCAAAGATAACAATAATATTTGTGTTATTCACGGAAAAAATATAATTTTTCTTCTTGTCGTGATGAATTTGTTTGACGTAAGATTTTGCATAATTGTCATCAAGCACTTCCTTCACTAAATTGAAAGTCTGTGGCAAGTCGGTTTCGGCATAAATCTCATCATAAACATTACCCGATTTATTGATTGGAAAATCAAGCCCGCTCACAACAAGAAGATGCGGAACATATTGATTTTCACTTGGAAATATATTTCCGTCATTATCGATATATACAGATTTACCTTTCTTGTCATAGACGCGAATCACAGGCTCGCATTCAGTGATTTCAACGTCGAGATAAGCATTGAGGTTTATGCTCGCCTCCACATTCGTCACCCATGGATTACGCGCAAGCATGTTAATCACAGAATCGACATCTATCATATTGATTTGCTTATTATTAGTCGTATCACAAATGTCAAGTATCGTTTTATATGTTTTATCATAATCGACGAAGCCCTTTTCTGCATTTCTTGATATTTTCAGGCTGACATCTTTAAGACTCTCGCGATAATGATCATACAGGCAATAGACCGACAATGCAATCAACATCATCAAGGTTAATATCAACAATAATATGTTAAGTACTTTTCTCATGATTTAAGTAATGTTTCCAATTGTGGCACGAAGCGGTCGATGTCGCCAGCTCCCATTGTAACAAGTAGTTCAGGTTCAATATCTTGTATTGTTTTCAACAATTCATCTTTCTGGCATATTTGTTTTTCCTTACAGGATATTTTCTCGAGCAGGACGGAAGATGTCACGCCCGGCATTGGTTTTTCGCGAGCCGGATATATCTCCATCAGCAGCAGTTGGTCGGCGAGCGAAAGCGACTCTGCAAATCCTTCCATGAAATCGTGCGTCCTCGAAAAGAGATGAGGTTGGAATACAAGCGTCAGTTTTCTTTCGGGAAATATCGTCCTAACTGCTTTTAATGTCGCTTTTATCTCTTCTGGATGATGCGCGTAATCGTCTATATAACAGACCTTTCCATTATTTACTCTTATATCGAAACGACGTGCCACGCCTTCAAATCTCTCTAAACCTTCTCTTATGATTTTCATGTCGATGTTAAGCTGCATACATGTGATGATAGCTGACAAAGCATTCATAACATTATGTTCGCCAAAGAGTTGCATCTTATATACCCCTAAATGCAAGCCTTCTGTCGTGACAACAGAAAACTTCGTCATTCCGCATTCCACTCTGACGTCGCGCGCCATCACATCGGCATCTTCAAATCCGTAAGTCAGTTTCTTTCTGTTCGTGACTATCGGAAGTTTATGATTACAAATCACGACCCCATCGGGCAAAGTCTTGTCGACAAACTGATTGAAAGCTTCAACAACCTGATTTTCATCTCCATAAATATCAAGATGATCGGCATCTATGGAAGTTACGATACTGATATAAGGTATCAGCTGATGAAAAGATCTGTCGAATTCGTCAGCTTCCATCACCACGATTTCGTCGTTTTCATCACCGATGATTACATTGCTGTTTATGTTTTTCGCTATACCGCCGATGAAAGCCGACATTGGTTTTTGTGCATAACGCAAAAGATGTGATATTAAAGACGTTACGGTTGTTTTGCCATGACTTCCAGCCACTGCCACCGACTTACACTGACGAGATATTTCACCCAAAACCTGAGCGCGTTTTATGATTCTAACTCCTTTCTTTTTGAGATAATCCAACTCTAAAGAATCAGCTGGTATCGCAGGAGTAAGTATCACAAGTTCAACGTTTTGAGGTATCAATTCAGGATTATCTTCATAATGAATAAGAATTCCTTCCTCCTCGAGTTTTCTTGTCAATGGCGAAGGTGTTTTATCATAACCCGCGACGGCATAGCCTTTCTTGTAAAAATAACGAGCCAAGGCGCTCATTCCGATGCCACCGATACCGAGAAAATATATGTTCTTATTCATCATATTCATCGTAAGTTATTGTCTTTTAAGTATCATTTCAATTTGATCGACAATGTCGTTTGCCGCATTAGGTTTTGCGAATTTAGCGATATTGTCTTTCATTTCATTTTGTCTTTCAACATTTTCCAACAAGTCGAATACTGTTGGAAGTAATTCTTTTTCCGTGCTGTCGTTTCTCACCATCATCGCTGCGTTTGCATCTACAAGTCGCATTGCGTTTTTTGTCTGATGATCTTCGGCAGCTGTTGGAAGAGGCACAAAGACGACGGCTTTATTCAGCAGGGAGAGTTCCGAAATCGACATTGCTCCAGCGCGAGAAATGACTATGTCGGCAGCAGCATACGCGAGATCCATTCTGTCGATGAAGACCGTACATTTTATTCTATCCTGAAGTCCGTTTTCTTGAACTTCCTGCATTGCTTTGTCGTAATAATGATTCCCAGTCTGCCAAATCAACTGATAATCATTGTTTTTAAACGACGACAATTGAGCCGATATTCCTTTATTTATTCCGAGAGCACCCTGACTACCTCCGACTAATAGTATAGTTTTTTTATCAGGATTGAGGTCGAAGTATTTAATTCCTTCGTCTCTTCTATCGTTCATCGGAACTATATTGTTTCTCAACGGATTACCTGTAAGAACGATTCTATCTTTCGGAAACCATTTATCCATATTGTCGTAAGCCACGCATATTTTAGCAGCTTGTTTTGCCACGATTTTATTTGTTATTCCGGGATAGGAATTCTGTTCTTGTATCACGATAGGGATTTTCATCGAGGCGGCTGTTTTCATTGTAGGACCGCTGGCAAATCCGCCCACGCCTATGACCACGTCTGGCTTAAATCTCTTCAGTATTTTCCTTGCATTTATCATACTGCTGATTAGTTTGAAAGGAAAACTGAGATTATCTAACGAAAGTTCTCTTTTGAATCCACTAATCCACAGTCCTTCAATAGGATAACCAGCTTTAGGCACTCTATCCATCTCCATACGGTTTTTAGCTCCGATAAACAAAATCTCAGCCTGAGGAAAACGTTTCTTCAGGGCATCGGCTATCGCTATGGCAGGAAAGATATGACCTCCTGTACCACCGCCGCTAATTATCACTTTCGGTTGTTGCGAGTTCATTGTCACTTTCATTATTATTGTTACTTATTTCTTTTGATACACTCAATATTATCCCGAACGCACATCCTGTGAAAAGCAACGACGTGCCACCCATACTTACGAACGGCAACGGCTGTCCCGTCACAGGGAAGACTCCCACCGCGACGCCCATATTCACCATCGCCTGCATAACTATCATAAACGCCAAGCCGAAAGCCACGAAACCGCCAAACGACTGTGGCTTCATGACAATGATTCGTATCGCTCGATATAGGAGAATGAGATATAACAACACCACGAAGGCGCCTCCTATCAAGCCGTATTCTTCCACTATTATCGCGAAGATGAAGTCGGAATATGGGTGAGGCAGATAATTACGCTGCGTACTTCTGCCAGGAGCCTTGCCGATGAGACCGCCTCCAGCTATCGCGATTTTCGACTGCAAAGCCTGGAAATCTTCCGCATTCTCTTCTCTTGCAATCTCTTCCTCACTCTTATTCTCGTCTTTCTTGAACTTCTCAACAAAACTTTCAATACGTTGTCCCCACGCTCCCGTCCTTCCTTTGTCTTCCGCCACATTCAACACGATTATGATATAAATACTCATAGCCACCAAGGCGCTCGCAATGAATACCATCAAGTATTTCATATTGATACGACCGACGAAAAGCAACACCATACAGCTGGCGAACAATATTCCGGCGGTGGAGAAATTTTCCGGAAATATCAGACCTACAACGACTAAGACTGGTAACATCAGAGGGATGAAGGCTGTCTTGAAATCTTTTATATCGTTCTGTTTCAGCGTAAGTTCTCTTGCGAGATAACCTATCAGGGCTATCTTTGCGAAGTCGCTACTCTGAAATGAGACGCCAAAGATGTGTATCACGCGTTGCGCATCGTTGAGATCGGCTCCAAAAAACAAGGTGTAAGCTAACAGCGGAATTGAAATCCAGAATGCCATCTGGAGCAATCGCGAATAATAAGAATATTTCAGCAGATGCGTCGCGTAAACCGCTCCCAGACCTAAAGCCAAAGTCACGGCATGACGTAACAAAACGCGAGTGTTGCTACCGTCATATTTCACATTTGCGTAAGTGCCTGTCGCGCTATACACCGCCATCAACGACATCAGTGAAAGTAACAGGACAACCACCCATATGACTCTATCGCCTTGAAATATCTTATTGAACGATTTCATTATCTTTATTTTAAGTTATTTACATATTGTTTGAAGCTGTCGCCTCTTTCTGCGTATGTTCTGAAATCAGAATCGACATGTGTTGCAGGAGAAAGCATCACGTTATCATCAGACACTGCGACCCTTGCAGCCATTTTCACGGCGTTTTCTAAATTATCACAATCAAAAACATTATCTTTCAAGATGTTATCATAAACACGATGAAATCTTTCGTTATTGTTTCCGATACATATTATCGCTTTGACAAATTTTTTCACCTGAGCCACGAGTTCGTCACAGTCGTTATTATCTGCATAAGTGATCCAGATGACTTGTTGGCGCAAGTTGTTGAAAGAGAACCAAGTGGCTTCGCTTGAACAAGCCGCTGAGTCGTCGTAATACGTAACGCCGTCAATCGTATCGACATATTCGTATCTATATCTCACGTTTTCAAAGTCACAGAAAGCTTGTTTGATACTTTCTTTTCTTATCTGACTCATCTTTGAAGTTATGGTGGCCGCCGTTGTCATGGAAGCTGTTCTTCTACCCTGTCTTGCCAATTGTTCTAATGTCATAATATTCTTTTTTAATGTCTACTGTCTATGGTCTACAGTTAATTGTTAATCATCTAATCTTCAATGTCAATATAGCTATTGCCGCCAATATTATGCTCACGATCCAGAATCGGAATGTTATCTTCGTCTCATGATAGATTTGTGGTGAGCCTTTGAACACAACCTTACATGATGGTTCTACGCTTTCCAAAGGGAATCTGTAATGGTCATGTATTGGAGTCCTTTTCCACAGACGCTGTTTGACGCCTTTTCTCTTTCCCATTTTGAAATAGAATTTCTGAAGGATGACGGAAACACTTTCCCACAAGAAGACACCACATATCAGTGGGAGTAACAATTCTTTATGTATTATCACTGCTGATACAGCTATGATTCCTCCGATGGTAAGGCTTCCCGTATCGCCCATAAAAACCTGAGCAGGATAAGAGTTATACCAGAGGAATCCTATCAAGGCTCCGACAAAAGCGCATAGGAAAACAACAACTTCTTCACTTCCTGGTATAAACATAATATTCAGATAATCAGACATTATGAGGTTACTCGAGACGTAAGCCAAGACCGCCAACGCGACACCCATTATAGCGGAATTTCCTGCCGCCATGCCGTCCATGCCATCGTTGAGATTCGAGCCGTTCGACACTGCCGTCACGACAAAAATCGTCATTATCACGAAAAATATCCAGCCCGCCCAATATTTATAACGTTCTCCAAGGAAATTGAACAGATCTGCGTAATTCAAGTTATTGTCTTTCATAAAAGGTATAGTGGTTCTCGTCGATTTCACGTCCAAAGTCTTAACTACAACTTCTTGATTTTCTACTACTTTTGTATCGACTCTCATCACAACTTCAGGGCTGAAGCGTAATGTCAAGCCGACGATAAGACCCAGTGTCACTTGCGCGAAGACTTTGACCCAGCCGTTGAGACCTTCCTTGTTCTTCTTGAAAGTCTTGATATAATCATCAGCAAATCCCACGAGGCCGAGCAATACCGTTGTAACTATCATCAAAATCATGTAGACGTTTTTGATTTTACCTATCAGCAGACAAGGAATCAAAATCGCGACTATTATTATGAGTCCGCCCATTGTCGGGACGCCGACTTTTTTGGTATTGAAAGGATCTGTCTTCTCATCTCTTTGAGTCTCATATATTTTATGTTTCCTCATCTGTTTGATAAATATCTTACCGAACCATACCGAGATTATCAGGGACAAGATTATAGCGAAGATAGCTCTGAATGTCACGTATGTAAACATTCCGGCTCCCGGGAAATTGCAACATTTTTCCAAATATTCAAATAAATAATATAACATCGTAGATCTTATTTTTCGTTAAACGCTTTTGTCAGTTCTTCCACATCATCGAAATGATGTTTCACTCCTTTTATCTCTTGATAATTTTCATGGCCTTTACCTGCCACAAGTATTATGTCGCCTTTTTTAGCGAGCGCCACCGCTGTTCTTATCGCTTCTCTTCTGTCGGTGATGCTCAACACCTTATTATAATATTCGCCTCCCACTCCGGCGCGCATCTGTCTTATTATTTCTTCCGGTTCTTCAAAGCGAGGATTATCGCTCGTGATTATCAGTCGGTCGCTTTTCGACACCGCCACCGCCGCCATTTCCGGTCTCTTGGCAGCGTCTCTGTTACCGCCTGCGCCAGCTATCGTGATAAGCGTCTCATTATGAGTCCTTATTTCATTAATAGTATCCAACACATTCTTCAAAGCATCTGGAGTATGCGCATAATCCACGATGCCAACGATGCCACAGTCTGATTGTACAATCTGAAAACGTCCTGGCGCACTTTGTAACTTACTGATTCCCTTAAACAAATCATCGTCACTCATTCCTAACGAAGAAGCCGCACCGTATATCGCCAACAAATTGCTTACGTTGAACTTACCGACCAAGAATGTAGATATATTATTTCTATTGATTTTCAGTTCCATTCCATCGAAATAACTTTCCAAGACGACACCTTTATAATCGGCATCTGTTCTTAAAGAATAGGTTCTCTTCTTGGCTTTTGTATTTTGCAACATCAGCATGCCGTTCTTGTCATCGAGATTCGTAAGCGCAAACGCCGTCGATGGCAAATTATCGAAGAATTTCTTTTTCGCATCACGATAAGCCGCTACGGTCTTATGATAATCAAGGTGATCGTGTGTCAAATTGGTAAATATTCCTCCTTCAAAATGAAGTCCCGCGATTCTATCCTGATCTATGGCATGAGAACTCACTTCCATAAATGCGTATTCGCAGCCAGCATCGACCATACGGTTCAGCATCTCATTGATTTGCAACTGATCGCCCGTAGTATGAGTCGAAGGGACAACAGTATTATTGATTCTATTTTCTATCGTAGACAGCAATCCGCAAGGATAACCTGCGTTGAAGAAAAGCCTATATAACAATGTCGCTATCGTCGTCTTTCCGTTAGTTCCGGTGACGCCGACGAGACGAAGTTTCTCAGATGGTCTTCCATAAAATTCCGATGCCGCAAAACCTAAAGATTTAGCAGTATTATACACAACATAATACGTAACATCGTCATTTGTATTTTCAGGAAGATGTTCACACACAACAACTTTACAGCCCTGTTCTATTGCTTTCTCTATAAAATCATGACCATCGACCTGAGTTCCTTTCACTGCAAAAAAAGCTGTTTCAGCATCGGCTTTTCTCGAATCAAAAACCAAACTCTCGATTTCTCTGTCATCTCTGCCGACGACTTCGATGACGTTACATTTTACCAATATGTCGTTTATCTTTTTCATTTTGAACTTAAGACTAAATTGATGACACTTCCTTTTTTAAGTTCGGTACCAGCTTTCACCGATTGTGATTTAACTTTACCGTATCCCTCAAATCTCACTTTCCAACCCATTGATTCCAAAAGATATACAGCATCTGTAAGATTCATTCCTTTCATATCAGGAACTTTATTATCTTCTATTTCCGCAGCATTGACAAATACATTGTCGCCAGTCTGTTCCACCGAAATCCATTCATTATTTTCCACATTATCCACAAACGAAATATTTTCGGCATTGCAATAATTCAAGAAATCTTCAAAGTAAACCATTGACGCTGAAGTAAATGATTTACAATCTGCTTCATATCCACTTTTCTCTTCCGTCACGCCAAGACGCGTCGCATAGACTTTTTCTGCCAATTCCTTAAACACCGGCCCCGACACCGAGCTACCATAATATCTCTTCCCGCGCGGATTGCTGACAACTATGATACACGAATATTTAGGATTGTCAGCAGGGAAATAACCAACGAATGTAGCCGTATAATTCTTCTTGTTGTAACCCGAAGAGCCTTGTGAAATCTGCGCTGTTCCGGTCTTGCCTGCGACAGAAAAACCCAACTTACTCATACTCTTAGCCGTTCCATTTTCCACAACGCCTTTCAACAATGTCTGCAAGGTAGAAATTGTATTTTCAGAAGCGATGCGTTCGTTGATAACAATAGTGTCAAAAACTTGTCTCACCTCATTACCATGACGAATTTCCTTCACAAACTGAGGCTTCACCATCACGCCGTCGTTAGCGATAGCATTATAGAATGTAAGTATCTGTATAGGCGTAAGCATGACTTCATAACCTATTGACATCCAAGGAAGTGACAACTTCGACCATCTTTTATCTTTTGTCGTTTTGATGTCAGGTTTCGCCTCGCCTTTGATATCAAGATTCAAAGGCTCATTGATTTTTGTCTTATAGATAAGGTCGATATATCTATCCGGATTTTGTTCAAAGGCTTCTGTCACCAAAGTCGCGAATGCAATATTTGACGATTGTTCAAAAGCGCTACGTATCGTAACGTTACCTTCGTCGTCGGTCACGCGATGAGAGTCACGCATCGTCCTTCTATGAAAGACCTTATAGTCTGTCGTTCCAAGATTTAATTTCCTGTCAATATCGAAATGAGGATCATTTTCAAGAAGCGTCAGCATTGTGACAGCCTTGAACGTCGATCCCGGCTCGACATTATGACGCAACGCAAAATTATAAGCCTCCTCGTATTCGTTCTTCTTCTCGTTATAACTCAACGAAGCCATGACCTCCACGAATCCCGACTTGACGTCCATAAGCACGACGCAACCTTGCAAAGCATCGTTTTCTACAAGACATTTCTTCAGAGCATTCTCTGCAACATCTTGAATCTCAATATCTATCGAAGTATAAATATCATCACCGTTCTCAGGATCCACATTATCTTCCGACGGCATCGGCATCCAGAAATTACCATTGATACGTCTAACCAACTGTTTCCCGTCTTTACCTTTAAGATAATCGTTATACGCACCTTCGAGACCAACATAAACATCGCCTTCCTCTCTCACATAACCTATAGTCCTCGCAGCGAGTTCTCCATACGGCAACTCTCTCACATAACTTCTCTCAGAAATAAATCCTCCTCTGTTTTTTCCCTCCTTGAAGATAGGAAACTTCTGCATCCTTTTATAATCTGCTACGCTTATCTTATTGGCTATCTTAACATAACGTCTATTTTTCGCACGAGAATCCTTCAAATACGACACATATTGTTGCTTCGATTTACTCTTCAGCAAACGACTCAGACTATCAGCCAGATGCACCACTTCTGCATCGAATAACTTTTTATCGACAGAAACAGGATCGAAATATATGTTATATCTTGGCACCGATGTCGCCAACAAAGCACCATTACTCGAGAACACATTACCTCGATGCGCCTTCTCATCTCTAATTCTCAACTCTCTCTTACTCGCTTTTTCAAGCAGTTCGTCTTTTTCCTTCACTTGAATACGCACGATGGCAAGTATTATCATAATACCTACCGCCACAACCACAAAATAGACAAGGAAAACCCTCCACAAAACATCATTCTTAGAATCAATCTTCATCACGACCTCCTTCCTTCACAACTACAATCTTCTTCAAAGGTTCGACAGATTCCTTTATACCTTTAGCTTTCAACATATCAACCATATTCGACTGCTTTGTAATTTTAGTAATCTCCGATTGCAGATACACATATTCCACACGAAGATCCTCTGCCTTACGTTCCAACCTCACAGTCTCACGGCCCATATCCTCTGCTATGTAAACATTTGTAATATAAAGCATTGACAACAAAACTATATAAAGGAAGAAAGGGAAAAGATTCACGAAGCCGTCTTTTGAGAAGAAGTCGCCACCCATTATATCGGCGATGATTCTGTTGGATTTATTCGATTTCTCGCTCATCTCTCTCTCCTTTCTGCCACGCGCAACTTGGCGCTTCTCGCCCTGCTGTTGACTTGCAGCTCCTCATCTGAAGGAAGTATTGGCTTGCTCGACATTAATTTATAAGGTGTCAGCTGGTTACCGAAGAAATCTTTTTCCAAGTTACCGTCGGCATTGCCTGTCTTCATAAAATTCTTTACAAGTCTATCTTCAAGAGAATGATACGACAAGACGACGAGACGACCGCCAGGTTTCAATACTTCGGCACATTGACTCAAGAAAATCTCGAGCACTTTCATCTCTTCATTAACCTCTATTCTCAGAGCCTGGAATATCTGTGCAAGCACTTTATTTTCAGAGCCTTTAGGCAAAAACCTCGCAACAGCTTCTTTCAATTCGGTCGTCGTCTCTATCGGTTTTATCTCGCGAGACGCTATAATTGCATCAGCTATCGACATCGCATTTCTGAGCTCGCCGTAACGAGAAAAGATTGCAGCAAGAGATTTCAAATCATAAGTATTTACAACACCAGCAGCATCAACAGCTGCGTTCTGATTCATACGCATATCCAAGCGACCGTCGAAGCGAGTAGAGAAACCTTTCTCCGGAGTATCGAACTGATAAGAAGAGACACCGAGATCAGCGAGAATACCATCAACCTTACCGCCACAATACAGCTGAACGAAGTTCTTCATATAACGGAAGTTCTGCTGTATGAACGTAAAACGATTGTCATCAATAACGTTTTTCGCAGCATCTTCATCTTGATCAAAAGCGTAGAGACGACCATTTTCCCCAAGGCATTCCAAGATACGACGAGAATGACCCCCACCACCGAAAGTAACATCAACATAAACTCCATCAGGTTTGATATTCAAACCGTTAACACTTTCGTTCAACATTACAGGAATATGATACATCTCTTTAAATTTTAATTATTAACCAATAAAATCACAATCACCCAATTTCGCAGTAAGCATATCTGCAAATTCTTTTTCAGAAATCTTAGAATCTTCAATCTCCTTCATCGAACGATCCCAGATCTGCATCCTATCAATCAAAGACGTCATAACGACCTCTTTAACCAAATTCGTCTTCTCCATCAAGTCCTTAGGAATCTGCAGACGACCATTGCCATCGACCTTCACCATACGAGCGCCGGCGTTGAAACGACGAATCAACATCACATTTTCCGCCTTGAAAGGATTCAACCTACCAAGTTTCTCCTGCATAGCACGCCAATCGCTCATACCAAAAAGCTCGAGGCAATCTCCAAAAAGACTCGGGCGAAGTACAAAGCCCTCTTCCAACGCCTCGCCAAGCTGTTCCTTGAAACCGCTCGGAAGAAGAAGCCTGCCCTTACTGTCTAATTTACAATAATATTCGCCTATTGGATAATCCATTTACAATTCATTTTTTCAACTTGTAAAATTAGTGCATTTTTTCCCACTTTACACCACTTTTTTCTATTTTTTTTCAAAAAAGTTATCAACAACATTCCAACACCCAATAAAATAAGGCGATGAGACTACAAATCACCGAGTATACCAAGTGTGCTAAGTTCTGAGTCAAAGTTCTTTATTCTTTGTTCTAAGTTTTTTTTAAATTATTCCAATAATTAATTATATTTGCAAAATTGAAGATTTATCGCTTTTAATAAATCTTTACAACACTGAAAAAAATGAGCAACAAAGAAACTTTAACAATTGATATTGAGAAGATTATTGGAGAAAAGCTACCGAAACTCGCCAAAAAACTTCCTCGTTTTGTTTTTAGATATTTAAAGAAAATCCTTCATCAAGACGACATCAACGGATTGTTAGTCAGAGCTGACGGCGTAGCGGGATTACCTTTCGTGACTGAATGTATGAAAGAATTCAACACCACGGTGAATGCTGTCGGTCTCGACCATGTGGAAAAAGACGGACGTTATATCGTCGCCGCGAATCACCCTATCGGAGGCTTAGACGGCATCGCTTTGATAGACACCGTCGGCAAGATAAGACCCGATGTCATAACACCTGTCAACGATTTCCTTCTCTTCGTTCCGAACCTCAGACCTCTTTTCATTCCTGTCAATAAGTTAGGCAGCAACGCCGACAACATCAAGATTCTCAACGACACCTTCGCCGGTGACAGAACGATATGTTACTATCCATTCGGCTTATGTTCGAGAAAACAAAAAGGTAAGATCATCGACTTGGAATGGAAGAAGACCTTCATCACCAAAGCCAAGACCTATCATCGTGATATAATACCTACACATATCTCAGGAAAAAACAGCAACTTCTTCTATAACCTTTCTAATATCCGTAAGTTTTTCGGAATAAAGGTCAATATCGAGATGTTATTTTTAGTAAATGAATTTTACAAGCAGAAGAACAAGACTCTCACCATCACTTTTGGCAAGCCTATTCCTTGGCAGACTTTCGACAACAGATATACCGACAGTGAATGGGCAATGAAGTTGAGAAACTTCTCATATAACTTACCCAACGACTGCAATCAAGAATTTAACCCTGACAAAAATTATACAATATAAATTATGGAAAAGATTATCGACGCTGTCCCTACAGAAGACATCATAAAAGAGCTGACAGAAGAACGTTTTGTAAGAAAGACCAACTTTGGTCACAATGAGATTTACGTTGTCAACGCTCATAACGCGCCCAACACCATGCGCGAGATAGGTCGTCTGCGCGAGTGGGCTTTCAGAGAGTCGGGAGGCGGCACCGGCAAAAGCATCAACATCAACGAGTTCGACACGAGAGACGAGGCATATTTTGAACAACTCATCGTGTGGGATCCCATTGAGAAAGAGATACTCGGCGGATACCGTTTCATCGACTGTAGCAAGTTACCTTTAAAAAATAACGGTCAGGTCGATACTCCTACATCAGAACTTTTCTATTACTCAGAAGATTTCATCAAAGACTATCTTCCTTATACTATAGAGTTAGGACGTTCTTTCATTCAACCCAAATATCAATCGACAGGCAACGTAAGAAAAAGCATCTTCACCCTCGACAACCTATGGGACGGTCTCGGCGCTATATTAAACGACATTCCATCAGCAAAATATTTCTTCGGCAAGGTCACCATGTATTCTCAATACGACCCTGCTCTCCGCGACATGATACTATTCTTCATGAAGAAATTCTTCCCTGATAACGACGAACTCATATATCCTTATCCAGATAAAGCTATAAAAACCAAAGCAAGAAAAGCTATCATGAAACTAAGATTAGACGGAGACAACTACCAGAACAGCTACCGCACCATGAGCAAGTATATCCGAGAACACGGCTCCAATATTCCTCCTCTATTCAACGCTTACATGAGCCTCTCCGC
>JAZOCI010000165.1:0-19947 GCA_045596465.1 Bacteroidales bacterium
TTTGTTCTTTAAAATAGAGTCTGTGAAATTTCGCTGTAACGTGCGAAAGATAACGATGATTTGTAGACTCAAAAAAGGAGAGATGCCAGAGTGGTCGAATGGGGCGGTCTCGAAAACCGTTGATCGTATCCACGATCCGAGGGTTCGAATCCCTCTCTCTCCGCAAAGTGTATTGAAAATAAATTTGATACAAAGATTACGCACAGTTTTACGCACATTTGTTGTAAGATTGTGCGTTTTTTAATGGAAGAAGATGAATCCAATGTAGGCTCGAGGTCCTATTGGAAGATATAGGTCATCGCTGCCCAAGCCGAAGAGACAGTCGAACTTCAATGTGATATGAAACGTATCGGAGATACAGTAGTCGCAACCGATAATAGGATCGATGGCAACGAATGGGTTCTTGTTTATGACGACATTCGATTCTTGCACCCAATCATGATCATTGCCTTCAAAGATAAAACAGTCTGTTAAAGCTCCGCCACCCACGGTTAATCCTATATAGGGCATAAACTTTCCAAACTGCCAATAGAAATCGTTGAGCAAGCCCGCCCAGAAAGTCTTCATGTAACTTCCGTTGTTCATAAGGCCCATCGTTGAGACATAACCTTCAGTGCCAATACGATAGTGCTCTCCGAGATGAAATCTTATCGCGCCACCGATACCTTTTGTGATGCCTTCTGCCTTGTAATTCAAAGGTTTTACGTCCGTCGTTATATAACCCATGTGAAGCATCATGCCACCATCATAACTGTTAAATATCTTTTTCTTTTCTGTGCTAATATCTTGTGAAAAAACATTAAAAGTCAAAAAAACAAAAAGCAGTAGTAATATTCTCTTCATAATATTTTATCTTCGTTTTACATTGTTCATCGTTCATTCCTCCTTAAACGTCAGCATCGGGATGTTTAGGTTTAAGAAATCGTCTTTATCTAATTTGTCTTTGAATATGAAGTCAAAGAACCCTTTCTGATAAGCTATGAACGAGCTGAGACTTATGTCGTTACGTTCGCAGAATATTTTGAGAGCCTGCGGTGCGTTGTCGGTATGCACGAGTTGGAAGTGAATCTCGCCTTCGAAATCCTTTTCCAAGAAAGCCTGTTCGAGTTGTTCCATCTGTATAGCTTCTTTAGGGTCATCAGAGTCTTCTACGAAGTGAATGACGTGAATATGAGGCTTATAAGGCTTCAAGATGTTGAATATTCTATCGATAGTGGCGATGTCATTCTTGCTGAAATCGGTGGCATAGACCACTTCTTTACTTTCTCTCCAACTATAGCCTTCTGGAATGAAGAGCATCGGTACGTCGCATTTTGTCATCACGCTTTTCACGAGGCTGCCTTCAAGGAAACGTTTGCCTCCTTTGCCACGAGTGCCCATTAATATAAGGTGAGGATTTTCTCTCTTTGAAAGTTCTATCAGCTCCTCTTCAGGATCGCCGCTGACCAAAATAGGACGCACTGTGATGTTGTCGGCGCCTTCGCCCTTAATCAAATTGACAAGATATTGGGTTTTCTCTCTCATCATTAGTTGGGAATTTCTCTCTAATTCCACAAGAATCTCTGTAGTGAAATAATTGTCGATGTCCATATTCCCTGGATAGCTGTTGCTGCCCATGAAGACATTGTCCATATAAGCGTGGAATATTATTATCTCACCGCCTGTATCTTTCAAGAAATCAATAGCGTAGGGAAGAAGTACCTTGTTTTCGTCACTGAAATCGGTCGATAGAATTATTCTCATATAACATAAAATTTGCTTACAATAAATTATATTCACTGAGTCGTCGGTCTAAAATCATAAAGTTTTTTTATTTACAAATCCAACGATTCGGCGACTTCAAAGATAATAAATTATTCTGAAAAATTGTCGTTAAAATTTTAAAATAAAAATTCAAAACTAAAAATTTTGAAAATTAAGTAATATTTGAGTTTCGTTTGTTCTTACGTTTAGTAAGAAAAATTTTCTTATCTTTGTGAGTCTTAATTCAAAATGTAAAAAAATAGGTTATGTTAATACAGCTTTTATTTGTTCTTGTTTGTATCATTATCGGTGCTCGTATTGGTGGTATAGGTTTGGGAGTCATGGGTGGTTTAGGTGTTGCTATTCTCACTTTTGTCTTTGGTCTTCAACCTACTGCGCCTCCCATTGATGTTATGCTGATGATTGCTGCTGTCATCTCTGCTGCGGGCGCGATGCAGGCTGCCGGAGGTCTCGATTTCCTTGTCGGAGTTGCAGAAAAAATCTTGAGGCGTCATCCTCAAAACGTGACTCTTCTCGCTCCATTGGTAACTTATTCATTTACATTCTTGGCAGGAACAGGTCACGTGGCGTATTCGGTTTTACCAGTCATCGCCGAGGTGGCGCGTGAGACTAAGATTCGTCCGGAACGTCCGCTCGGCATCGCGGTCATCGCTTCTCAACAGGCTATCACTGCCTCGCCAATATCGGCTGCTACTGTAGCACTGCTCGGTCTCCTCGCCGGTTTCGACATAACACTTTTCGATATTCTTAAGATTACTATACCGGCAACGCTCATCGGAGTGCTCGTCGGCGCCTTCGCTTCAATGAAAGTAGGTAAAGAACTCGTCGATGACCCTGAATATCAAAGACGACTCAAAAACGGCGAACTCGATGATCATCACGTGGAAGTCGATGAGATAAAGAATAAATTCGGTGCCAAATTGTCGGTAATGCTTTTCATTGCGGCAACAGTTCTTATCGTTCTTTTCGGTTCTATTCCTTCGATGCGTCCGACATTCGACGGACAAAGTGTCGGAATGCCTTCTATCATTGAGATTTTGATGCTTACTACAGCTGCTATTATCTTGTTGGCTACCAAGACTTCAGGTGCTAAGGCTGCTCAGGGTAGCGTCTTTTCTGCTGGTATGCAGGCTGTCATCGCGATATTCGGCGTCGCTTGGATGGGTGACACATTTATCAATGGTAATATCACTCAACTTACATCTTCCATCGAAGGTATAGTGACAGAAATGCCTTGGCTCTTTGGCGTGGCTCTCTTCGTAATGTCAATTTTGCTTTATAGCCAAGCCGCTACGGTGCGAGCAATAATGCCTCTCGGTATCGCTTTGGGACTCAATCCGATGTTGCTCATCGCTCTTTTCCCTGCCGTAAACGGATATTTCTTCATTCCTAATTATCCTACAGTCGTCGCGGCGATTAACTTCGACAGAACAGGAACGACGAAAATAGGAAAATATATTCTCAATCACTCGTTTATGATGCCAGGATTGGTGGCAACCATTGTTGCAATAGGAGTAGGGTTGCTGCTGATGCAGATCTTTTAAAGTAGTAAATTTGTCGACTTAAACGAATATTCCTACTAATATCGCTATCGCAACTTTCACTCCTTTGGAGATGAAGAACGCTTTGCGCGATTCTGCCAATAAAGGCAAGGCTCCGTGTCCGTCTTGAACGATGCAGTTCGCGAGGAAAATTCCTAATGGCAAATCGCCGTTGGCAAATAATATCAAGAAAATCAAATGCGGTCCCGATTGTGGAATGAGCCCGATTAATATTGCTACCAACAAGGCAATGAATGGCTTGGAATCTATGATGTTGTGTATGTTGACGAAATTGTTGACGATTGTTAAACATAATATCACGCCGAAAGTCCATAAGAAAATCTTCGGGAGATGAACCTTGATGACATGCTGCCACAGATGTTCTTCCAAGAAATGTTCTTCTGCAACAGTGACGATAATCAATATCGCGACGAATAACACTATCAAAATTATTCTAATCCAGTCAGCTTCACCTCCATGATCATGACTGTGAGCTTCGCACTCTGATACTGAACTCTGACACTGACTATTATTATGATTATGGTAATCATCATGTTGACACTCTATGGAATGTATTACATTCTCTTCCGTCTCTCCGCCCATTAATAAATTAAGGTGATGTGAGCCGTCGATGACGCCGCTTAAAACCAAAATCAACACGCCGAGACTCAATGTGATTAATAAAGCTCTTACGAAACTGATGTTCTTGATGTTGGATTTTATGCTGTGTTCGTGATGATGCGAATGACTGCACGACTCGTTTTCATGAACAGGAAACGACATCTCGTTAGAAGTTCCTATGAACTTGTTTTTCATCGTAAGTTGCAGAACGATAGCGATGATGACGGCCAAGACAATCAGTATCAAATTTATCAACAAAGCTTTTTCGGGGAAAAGTGAGAACATGAAAAATGCTTCGTCACCAGTTGTCGTTATTAAGGCCGCTATTAACGCAGGGAAGTTCAAGACTCTGTGAACGTACAGAGAGACAACGGTGTAAGTGCCGAGACAACCTGGAATCACGCCCATAATAATGGCAAATAAAATCTGAATCCAAGGCGATTTTTGCAATCTCTTCGACCATAATCCTCCCGTCCTAACATTGATAAACTCTATCACCATCATCATTCCTAAGACTAAAGTCGTGATGATAAGTGTTTGTTGCAGAATAGTATAAAATGTATTTAATGTCATAAAATCATACGTTTTTTAGATTTACAAAGATACGAAATTTAACTCAATGAGACAATATGTGGAGACGCACCAATTAAACTTAAAATTGATACGTCTGAAGGAAGAAAGAGTTCATCGTCTTAAACAAATGTTAAATTTTAAACAAAATTACTTCCTGCTTGTTTTTCGTTCAAATTGTAAAAACAACAAATTATGAAAAAGTTTACATCATTAAAGAAAATCCTTGTATTAACCGCATTTGTTGGTTTACTTGGAAATTACGCTAACGCGCAGTTTTCGTTAAGCGGAGAAGTCAGACCTCGTATGGAATATCTTCACGGATATTCGACATTGACCGACAAAGACTCTGATCCTGCAGGGTTTGCGTCACAGAGAACACGAATTAATTTTAATTACTCCAACAGCCGTGTCAAGATGGGCGTATCTGTACAAGATGTCTTTATTTGGGGAAGTCAGCCTCAGCTGTTTTCTACATCAAATAATGTAAGTGTTCACCAGGCATGGGGACAATATTTCTTAACTCCTTCACTTTCATTGAAGTTAGGTCGTCAGGAACTTGCCTACGACGATGAGAGAATCCTTGGTGCTTCCAACTGGGATCAGCAGGGCAGGAGCCATGATGTTGCATTGTTACGCTACGATGGAATGTTTAAACTTGATGTCGGTGCCGCTTTCAATCAAAATCAACGTCATCTCAACGGCGCTTATTATGACTTGAACAACTACAAAATGATGCAGTTCGTCTGGTTTAATGCCGACATTCTTGATAATCTTAACCTTAGCCTTTTGTTCTTAAATAATGGCTATCAACATGATTACAGATTGTTTGAGAATGGAACAAATCATTCTATGACTAAAAATATCTTCAATCAGACTTTCGGTGGTCGTGTGATGATTACTCCGGGTGATTTTAACTTCCACGCATCTGCTTACTACACAATGGGTAAAGATATGAAGGATAGAGACCTCTCGGCATTTTATGTAGGCTTAGGCTTGGATTATGAACTCGCCGACAACTGGGATCTCGGTATCGGCTGGGAACATCTTTCGGGTACCGACCAAAAGGACATGATAGAAAATCCTGATACTTACAAGAATAAATCGTTCAATCCTTTCTATGGCAGCTCGCATAAATTCAACGGTTTTATGGATTATTTCAATGCTACGGATAATTGGGCTAATTCCGTTGGACTCAATGACATATTCGCTTCACTTCAATTCTCGAAGAGAAACTTTGAAATCAATCTTACCGGACACGCTTTCTTGACAGCAGCTTCTGTTATAAAAGATGGTAACGTTAATGAGACTATGGAACCTTATCTCGGAACAGAATTGGATTTGACTATGGCTTATAAATTATCTAAAAACTCTAACGTAGTACTTGGTTATAGTCAAATGTTTGGCTCAGAAACACTTGAAACAATAAAAGGTGGCAATAAAGACGCATGCAACAACTACGCGTATCTTATGTTTACATTCAAACCTGTTTTCCTAAAATAAACTAAAATTACTGCTATCTTGCTGAAGTAGAGGGAGTTTTTCTCTCTACTTTTTTTGTTATATACGTTCAAAAAAATCTTTGGACTTTAGCCTTTAGACATTAGACTTTCATTATATTTGCAAAAAAAATATTCATGACAAAAGATACATGTTTTTACGTCGGTAAAATAGTCAAGACTCACGGACTTAAAGGTGAGGTGACTTTACGTATTGATGATGAGCGTTTTGACGAAATTGAAGAGTTGAATTATTTCTTGTTGGATATGAATGACAAACTTATTCCTTTTTTTGTAGAAAACATAAGTTTCCATTCAAACAAATCTTTTATCCTTTTCCAAGATTTAAAAACCATAGAAGCTGCAAATCAGATTGTTGGAAAAGATGTTTATCTTCCTTTGGATTTGCTTCCGGAAAAAGATGGTAATGATTTTTATTCTCATGAAGTCGTTGGTTTTATTGTCGTTGATGAAGAAAAAGGCGAACTTGGTATAGTTCAGGAAATAATAGAATATCCTACTCAATCTTTGATTCAAATTATTAAAAATGACAAGGAAATTCTGATTCCAATTCACGATGATATAATTGAAGACGTTGATAGAGAAGAGAAAAAGATTTTTGTCAAGGCTCCTAATGGCTTGATTGATATGTATTTGGGTAATTGATTTATGGATTGTCGTCCTTTTTTCTTTAAAAAATTCGGTATGTTTCATCATCGCTCAACGATGCGAATTGGGACAGATGCCGTCTTGTTCGCTCAATGGGTTGATGTGAAGCCTGATGATGTTGTTTTGGATATTGGAACGGGCAGCGGTATCATTCCGTTGATTCTTTCGCAGAAAGGTGTTGGCTCCGTCGATGCCGTAGAATTGGACAAGGATTCCTGTGAAGAAGCAAAACAGAATTTTTCTATATCGATATGGAATGAAAAGTTAAAAGTTTTTAACGATGATGTTAGGACTTACGCCTATAATGTTAATGAAAATTATGATTTGATAGTTTCCAATCCTCCGTTCTATGCCAGTGACGTGAAGCCGATAAAAGAAAAGAAAGTCATGGCGCGTCATGTCTCGACATTAGGCTTCAGAGATTTGTTGCTTTCGACAAAAAAAATGATGAAAAAAGACTCTCGTTTTGCCGTAGTTTTGCCTTTTTATGAGTCGAGATTGTTTATAAAAGAAGCCGAACAATTGGGATTTTACCTCCAAAAAGAAATGCAGATAATTCCTATCGAAGGAAAAGATGCAAACAGAGTTAATATGCAATTCGTTTTGGATGAAGTGAAAGATGTTGAAACAGAATTGTTTACGATAAGAAATAAGGATTATTCATATACGGAAGAATACAAATATTTCCTTAGAGATTATTATTTAGATTTTTAATAAAATTTATTACAAGATTTAGCATTTGATGAGCTTGAATTTTGTATTTTTGTAGAATATTTTAATAATATGAAAAAGATATTAAGTTTCGCAGTGATTTTTTTTGCATTGACAATGGTGTCGTGTTCTCCATCGCCGGTTGGAACATGGGTTGAAGCGACAGGTGGCTCTGAAGAAATCGGTTTCACTCTTAACAAAGACGGCTCTGCAAGTTCTGTAAATATGGGTTTCGTCGACTTTAATAAATGGGAAAAGAGTGGTGACATGCTGATCTTGAAAGGAGATTATGTCGGTTCCAACAAAAGAGAATTTTCTGACACAATGAAAATAGAGAAAATTACCAAAACGGAATTGACACTTTCTCAAGGTGGCTACGATGTTTCGTATGTTAAAAAGAATTAATAAACCTTTTGTTTAGTAAAAAATAATTAAAAAACTTTATATGAGTAAATTAGTAGTTGTTGCTCTCGGCGGAAACGCATTGTTAAGAAGCAACCAAAAAGGAACTTATCAGGAACAAATCGCTAATGTTACAGAAACATGTCAGGCTTTGACTGATATTTTGAAAAGAGGCAATCGCTTGATTATTGGTCACGGAAACGGACCTCAGGTCGGTAATGTGATGTTGCAGCACGAAGCTGGCTTGAAAACTTTCGATTTGCCTTCAATGCCAATGGATTACTGTGTCTCTGAAACACAAGGTTCTATAGGTTATCTCATCGAATTGGGCTTTAAAAAAGTCCTTGCACAAGAAAAAATTGATAGAAACGTCGTTACTTTGGTAACACAAGTCGTTGTAGATGAAAACGATCCTATGTTCCAAAATCCAACGAAACCTGTCGGGCCATATTACACTCACGAGGAAGCAGAAGAATTTGCTGAACAAACTGGTGCTATCTTCCGCGAAGATCCGAGAGGTCGTGGCTGGCGAAAAGTCGTTCCATCACCACAGCCGATAAAAATTAACAATATTGAAATTGTCAAGTCTTTGACAGACGCTGGTCATATTGTCGTTACTGTCGGTGGTGGCGGTATTCCTGTCGTTGAGAAAAACGGCGTGGTGGAAGGCGTTGAAGCTGTTATCGACAAAGACCTCGCTTCATCATTGGCTGCAATCCAAGCCGGTGCTGACGAATTTTATATCTTGACAGACGTGCCACAGGCTTATATCAACTTCAAGAAAGAAAATCAACAGGCTTTAGGAAGAATCTCTATCACAGAAGCAAAGAAACATCTCGCTGACGGTCAGTTCACTGAAGGTAGCATGGCTCCAAAAATGCGCGCAGCTATTAAATTCGTCGAAGCTACAGGAAAAGAAGCTGTTATCACTGACGCAACAACATTGTCGGACGAAAACGGCGGAACAAGAATCTATGCTGAATAAGAAAAATTGATATAAATGAGAAGAGGCGTGACTAAATCAACGCCTCTTTTTTTATGCTCCTGCGAAATCGTCGTTCATCCTCGACGATACGACTTTCGTTGTAAATTGTTCGAAATTGCTGTTAGGTAAGATGTTGTTACTGCCTCCATCAACGTTGCCGTATGTCTCCACAACATCTTCAAATTTAGCGTATTGTCCTACGAACTTCAGTGTTACATCGCCAAGTTTACCGTTACGGTGTTTTGCAATGCTAATGACAGCTTTACCTTTCGCTGAATCGCCATTGTCATCTTCTGATAATCCGTAATATTCAGGACGATAGATGAATAAAACCATGTCTGCATCTTGCTCGATAGCACCAGATTCACGCAAGTCGGAAAGAATAGGTTTCTTTGAACCTGGACGTGTCTCGACGCTACGGCTCAGCTGTGACAATGCTAAAACTGGAACATTAAGTTCTTTTGCTAAACTTTTCAACGAGCGGCTGATAGTACTGATTTCTTGTTCACGAGTTCCGCCTTTATCGCCTTTGGCTGTCATAAGTTGAAGATAATCAATGAAAATCATCTGAATATCATGCTGTTGTTTCAGACGACGGCATTTTGCACGTAAGTCGAAGATTGAAAGCTGAGCTGTATCGTCAATGAAAATCTTGGCGTTGACGAGAGGAGATACCATTGTGTTGAGTTGTTGCCATTCGTATTCTGCAAGATTTCCAGTTCTCAATTTATCTGCAGTCAATGATGTCTCTGTTGAGATAAGACGTGTAACTAACTGTACTGATGACATTTCCAAAGAGAAGAATGCTATAGGTTTGTTGAAATCGACGGCGGCGTTACGAGCTAAGTTCAGCGCGAAAGCTGTCTTACCCATACTCGGACGTGCTGCTAATATAATAAGGTCTGATTTCTGCCAACCTTGCGTGATTCGGTCTAACTCAGTATAACCCGACGGAACGCCTCTCAAAGTAGCGCCGTCGTTACGCGCTTTCTCTATATCTGCAATCGCCATGCTAACTAAGTCTGGCATCTGGTCGTGGCTTCTCTTCAAATTATTCTCACTGATTTGGAATAACTTGTTTTCGGCTTTGTCGAGCAAGTCGAAAATGTCGGTGGTGTCTTCATACGCGTCTTTAATGATTTCAGAAGAAATCACAATGAGCTGACGCTGAATATATTTCTGCAAAATGATGCGGGCGTGATACTCGATATTAGCAGAACTTACAACGCGGTTTGTCAGCTGAGAAATATAATAAGGCCCACCAACGATTTCTAAGTTGCCAGAACTTTTGAGTTGATTTGTAACGGTTAAAATATCAATAGGTTCCGACTTGCCGAATAAATCTTTTATGGCGGCGAAAATTTTTTGATGGGCGTCTTTGTAGAAAACCTCTGGCGTCAATAAGTCAATTACGGCATTGACGGCTCCTTTTTCAAGCATCATCGCTCCAAGAACCACTTCCTCCAAGTCGATGGCTTGTGGCGGAACTCTGCCTTGATTTGCTAAAATTTCATTAGGAATACTGGCTGCTCTTGTCTTGCCAAATCCTGTTCTTGTATAGTTTGTGTGCTCATTATTCATGCTTCAAATTTACAACAAAAATCAGCATGTTGATAGAATGTTGATAACTTTTATTGTATGATTATAAGTCTTTAAAACAATGACTTATTTTAATAGAAATTTATACATTTTTTGAAGATATTTGTTCTCGTTATCCATGTCCTGACTGACTAAAATACGTTCTAACTCATTGTCGCTTGTGGCGTTAAGGATAATTCTACTATGCTCAAAAATGTTTTCAGACGGAAATAATCCTTCGTAAATTGTTTTCAGCGAAAAGTCATATTTTGTCTTTTTATTGAAAAAATCTGAGTTTTTCAAAACATCTTTTAAGTTAATAATTTTAAACAAAACATCTTTCGACTCTACGATGTTGTAGCGTTGCATCATCAGATTTATGTTTTGAGGTGAGAAATAAATGATTTTCTCGTACCTCCTCAGTTCTTTTGTTAAAATTTTTAAACCTTCTTCCATCTTCGAATAGTCGTCGAAGCAGTTCCATTCTGTTGTTTCTCCGTTTTCGTTTGATAAAATCGAGAATGCCAAAATTACTTCCTGATAAGGTTTATGTCCGTCTAAAATAGGTACTGCTGGACTGTAGAACAATAAGTTAAGAAAAGCAACAGATTCGGTTCTCTTTCCGATTAAATCATAGAACTTTTTATAATTGATGTAAAAGGTGTCTTGTTCCAAAGCGTCGAGTTGATACATTTCTGTCGATAGCGGATCTAAAAATCTTTTGAATCCTCTGTTGTCTTTGATTCCGCTGTTGTATATAGAGAAAAGATCTTTATCGTTGAACGCTGTCGTATGTAAGAAGCTGTCATTCTCGACTTTCTTCCAGCAGTGTCCGAGGAAATCGCATTTGTATGGCGTAAAGCATTGAGTTCCAATATTTACCTTTGGTGCATTAGTGAGATTGACGATTTCTTTATATTTATTAACTTTTTCGTCGATGATGTCTAATTGTTGTTCTGCGAAATCTTTTACGGACTTGAATACGAACAATTCGTTTATGTCTATTTCACCTTTTTTAACATAATTTTCATTAACATACATAAGCTGGAAATCGCTGATAGGAACATTGCAACCGTTCAATACATAATATTGAAGCGCGGCGTCTTTGTAATAAGTTTCACTTAGAGAAAGAGAGCTTTTCACTTCTATGGCACGCCATTTTTCTCCGTCGCGAACGAGAATGTCGAGCATGATAAGTGTGTCGTTATATATGAAAATAGCTTCATACATCACGTTGATATTCGGGTCGTTGAGGTTTTTCATCGTTTGTTCGAACATCTTGCTGAATAGGGAAGGAGATGACGGTGTCATGTTTATGCCACCAGAAAAATATGTCCTTGCTAAAATTCCTACGTCGGTTCCTCTTTTGAATTTAGCCCTTTGCGCAATGCTTAATTTGTCACGCAGATAAGGGTGTTTCTTGAACATATAGAGCGATTTTGGGCATTGTTCACCCTTAATATATGTCGATTTTGAAAGTATGTGCATGTTAATTATTTTTAACAATGTTAATAATATTTTTCTTATATAATAACGTCATTATGCTTCCTCTTGCAACCATAAAACCTAAGAATGCTAACCATAAACCATGATTGCTTAATTTCGGCGTTAAGAAATACCACAAAGGAATGAAGATTAAAATAGTAGATATAATCATTGTGTTTCTTATTGCTTTAGAAGCAGTTGCACCAATATAAATTCCGTCCCAGATAAAAGCGGCGAATGTTATTAGTGGGATTATTGTCATGTAAATGTAATAAGGCTGTATTTCTGAAAGTATCTCAGTGTTGTCTGAAATTATTTTAACAAATGTCTCTGGAAATAATGCATAAAGTATTGTGAATGGTATGCTTATGGCAAATCCCCATAATAGAAGAAGTCGAATGACTTTCTGAAGGTTAGCTTTGTCGTTAGCTCCGATAAATTTTCCTACGAGCGCTTCTCCTGCGTAAGCGAATCCGTCGGTGAAATATGAGAAAATATAAAATGACTGCAATAATATCATATTGATTGCTAATATGTTATCGCCCAATTTTGCTGATTGGTTTGTGAAGAACGCGATGCTTATAATCAATAGGAAACTACGAATCATAAAGTCGGTGTTGACTTTAAAGAAGCGTTTAATCTTTTCTATATTAAATAATATTTTAAAATTAATTCTAACAAAGTATGATTTGTAATTTTTTATTAACATAATGATTGCCAAGGTAAGTCCGCAATATTGAGCCATGACAGTTCCTAAAGCGACACCGTTTACGTTTTGTTTGAGAATTATTACGAAAACGAAACTTAAGATGATATTCATCACATTAATTAATATAGCGATGAACATTGGGATTTTTGTGTTTTGCATTCCGACGAACCAACCGTTGAGACAATAGAGGAGTATATTTGCTGGAGCGGCCCAGATTCTGATGTAGAAGTATTTAATTGCCAATGATTTAACTTCATTACTTCCATCGAGAAGTATGTCGCTGATTTTTGCAATCGGGATTTGAAGTGTTAAAATTAATAGTATTATCGGGATTCCGATACAAACTGAGCGATACAGTGAATAAATTATTTCGGTTTTGTCGTCATTTCCTAAAGATTGCGCGGTAAATCCTGTCGTGCCAGCGCGTAAAAAACTGAAAAAAGAGTACAAAACGCTGAATATTGTTCCGCCCAAAGCGATGGCGCCGATATAAACCGTAGAGCCCAAATGTCCCATTAAAATCATATCAACCAAGCCTAATAGCGGGATTGTTATATTACTGATAATGTTGGGTATAGCTAATTTTAAAATAGATCTGTTCACGGTAAATTCTTTTTCTACAAAGATACTGAAAAATGATGGTTTCAGCAAAAATCTTTTTCGTAAATTAATTTATTGTGTTCTACAATCGGCTGTGGAATGTTGTGGAAAAAATCTACATTTCTACATATTGTATATTTAAAAAAAATTATTAAATTTGCAAAGTCTAACGTGATTATCAATAAATTGAAAAGAATAATTCGATTTATTTTCTTTGGTATGAAATTAGATTAAGTAATATTGAATTGAACACTAACTTAATTAAAACTTAAAATAATGAAAAAAACTTTAACAATTTTGTCAGTAGCATTAGTAGCTTTCATGTTAAGCTCATGCGTAGAAAAATCAAAGAAGTATCAACAATTATTGGCAGAAAAAGAGGCTGTTGTTGTTGAAAATCAAAACATTGAAAAAGAATACAATGCAGCACTTGGCATCATCAGTGATGTTGAAAATAATCTTAGTGCAATTCGCGACGCAGAAGGTTTGATGTTAATAAAAGGTGAAAACAACACACAAAGGGATCAACTCAACTCAGAATTGATTCAAATTAAAGAAACAATGGCAGTAAATCGCGCAAGATTAGATTCATTGTCAAACGTTCTTGAAAAATCAAATAAAGATAGAGCACAACTCCGTAGCACAATCAAGAAATTACAAGCTCAAATAGCTGAAAAAGAAGCTACAATCGTTGCTATGCAAGAACAACTCGCTCAAAAAGACGAAGAAATCGCTGGTTTGAACACACAAGTTACAACATTGAACGAAGATCTTACAAAAGCTAACGCAGAAAAAGAAGAACAAAGCCGTGTTATCGCTGACCAAATCACAGAACTCAACACAGTTTACTATGTTGGCGCAACAAAGAAAGATTTGAAAGCAAGTGGTATCTTGACTTCAAAATATATCTTGAGACAAGAAGTTCCAGCTGAAGCATTCACAAAAGCTGACAAACGCGAACTTCCAGAAATCGTTTTCGAAACTAAAAAAGCTAAGGTTCTCTCAGCTCATCCAACAGAATCATACACAATCGTTTTGAAAGATAATCAATCAGTATTGCAAATCAACAATCCAGAATTGTTCTGGAGTGTAACCAAGTATTTGGTTGTAGTTACCAAATAATTTTTCTGCTCGTTTTCAATATTATGGAAGTCCGGTATCGCCTGATGCCGGATTTTCTTTTTTTATTCGTCAGCTTGTTTTCGCTTTGAAATATTCATTAAATTTGCAATAAGTTTTGCAAATATGAAAAGAATCTTAATACTCGAAGACGACGTTACTTTTGGAACAATGTTGAAGACTTGGTTTACCAAGAATTCTTGGGAAACGACTTTGACATCTAAGGTGGAACAGGCTAAGTTAGAATCTCAGAATAATTCCTTCGATTTGATTCTTAGTGATTTGCGTCTCCCTGACGGCGATGGGATAATCTTTCTTACATGGCTTCGTGAAAATAAAATCACGACACCTTTTATTATAATGACAAGTTATTCCGATGTTCAAACCGCCGTCTTGGCAATGAAATTGGGAGCTTTCGATTATCTGCAAAAACCAATAAATCCGACAATCTTACAGCAAAAAATAGAAGTTGCTTTATCTCAACAAAATCATCAATCTTCAGTAAAAGAAGAGAAATCTAATGTTAAGAAAAATTTAGATAAAACGCAGAATGTAGTCGTTAAAGGAAAAAGTCATGTGATGCAATCTCTTTATTCTCACGTCGACTTGGTTGCTCCTACGAAAATGTCGGTTCTTATTCTTGGAGAAAGCGGCACGGGAAAAGAATATATAGCTCGTATGATTCATGAGAAAAGTAACAGAAAATCAGCACCTTTTGTGGCAGTGGATTGCGGAAGTCTCTCGATGGAATTGGCTCCTTCAGAATTGTTCGGACATAAAAAAGGTTCTTTTACTTCAGCGACTTCAGACAAAACAGGCGTTTTTGTTGAGGCAAATGGAGGTACGGTTTTCTTAGATGAAGTCGGAAATCTTTCGTATGAGGTTCAAAAACAGTTGTTGAGAGCTTTGCAGGAACAAAAAATTCGTCCCGTAGGTTCTGCTTCAGACATAAAAGTCGATGTCAGAATCATCGCGGCGACCAACGAAGATTTGGAAAAAGCAATAGATGAAGGTCGTTTTCGTCAGGATTTGTATCATCGTATCAACGAGTTTTCTGTCAATGTGCCTCCGCTTAGAAAAAGGGTTGAAGATATTGAAGAGTTTGCCTATCACTTTGTTACACAGGCAAATGAAGAGTTGGGTAAAAATGTCATTTCTATTTCTCCCGATGCGATAGAAATCCTTAAACAGCAAAATTGGTCAGGAAATCTTCGCGAATTGCGTAATGTTATACGTCGTGCGGTTTTGTTTGCACAAGATGGGGTACTTAAAAAAGATAATTTGCCGGAATTTCCTAAAGATACCAAAAAACAATTGTCTTTAAGCGTTGAGAATCAATGGAATAATGAAGCTAAAAGTCTTGTTTTGAATATAAAGGCTAATGAAAAAGAGCAAATTCTTGCTGCTTTGAGACAGGCACGAGGAAATAAGACAATCGCAGCGAAACTTCTTCAAATCGACAGAAAGACATTGTACAATAAAATGCATCTCTACGACATCGAATTGTGATCTAATCAATGTTGTATTTCTCTGAAAGATAAGAGATTAACTCATCGACTTTATCCATGAATTTTATTGATTCTTCTTTCCATTCAGGAAACGAAGTCTTGTCTTCTTTTCTCAACTTATCCATTTTATGCAAGAAATCGGCAGTTTCATACTGATTTAATTGCACGAACATTGGATACATTTTATGACATAAATTTACGGCTTCTTTGAAATTGCCGTTGTTTATTATTTCATTGAAAATAACTAAATTGTTAGAAGTCGTCTCTACAAATATCCGTAAAATGTTTTCTATTGAAGCATTGTCGTTGTCAAACATGGAACACAATTCCGGGAAGTCTTCATTGAATTGTGATGTGTTTTCGCTTTTGTCATTTGTAACATATTCGGAATTTAAAAGATTTGCTAAGTCTTTGATAGAAAACGGTTTCCTTAAATAATTGTCAAAGCCTTTTGAAATTGCGACTTCTTTATTGTATTCAGAACGCGCAGTCATAAGGACAATCTTTTTCTCTGGATTTATTTCCTTAACTTTTTTTAATACTTCAAGTCCGTTGAACGCTCCCATCTCTCTGTCTGTCAATATCAAATCGTAACTGTTAATAATTTTAAGGTAATTCTCGAATTCTACTGACGACTGACAGATGTCGCATTTACTTCCAATCTTTCTAATCATAGAATCAATGACTGACAATAATGTGTTATCGTCATCAATGACTAATATATTATAAGAGTTATTTGGTTTTATCCGCTGAATATCAGTTGTTTCTTCTTTAAATTTATCTTTTTTATCGGTGAATTCGACAGTGATTTTTACAGTAAAACTGCTTCCTTTCTGCAATTCTGAATTGACTTCAATTTCGCCGTTTAACAAATCGACGAGACCTTTGACGACAAACAGACCGAATCCGTTGCCTTCGATGAGGCTTTCCTTATTGTCGATGCGAGAGAATGGCTTGAAAATTTCCTCTAATTTTTCTTGAGGAATTCCTATGCCTTCATCTGTAATGTTAAAAATTATTTGGTTTTCGTTATTTGAAATGTTAAAAAATATTTTTCCTTCTATGGAATATTTTATTGCGTTAGATAATAAATTGCTTATTATCTGTTTGATTTTTAGAGCATCGGAATTTACAAAAGTATCGTCATTTATTTTGTTTTCATAAATAAATGAAAGTTGTTTTTCTTGCGCTAAAGGTGTAAACATGTCACATAAGTCGTCGCATAATTTACTTATGTTAAAATCTGATAGTATAATTGATTCTTTACCTTGATCCAAACGTGAGAAATTAAGCAGATTGGTGAGAAGCGAAAGTATATGTTCTGAGGAATTTTTCATCGAATTTATTCTTCGAATCTCATCATGATTTTGAGAGTCCATCTGCATAAGTTCAAGATAACCAAGTATTGACGATAGGGGAGCCTTTATGTCGTGAGATACGGAAAGCAATAATTTATGTCGGCTTTCCATGATTTCTTCTGTGCGTTTTTTTGCATCTTCGGTAGCTTTGCGAGCGATGACAACTTTCTTAATGTTAAGAAAAATAAAGAAAATAAATATTAAGATTGTCAAAAGCGCAACACTGGCAATTATAATTGAAAAGTTGATATTTCTGTTGATGATAATTTCGCTTTCTTGAATCTCTTTGATGACGGAATTTAAAGTGTATTTGTGTAAATTTATTAACAAATCGGAGATTTCCTTGGTAATTTCCTGATCTGAAAATGTGAGATTGTTGTATTTTCTTTCAAAAGTCTCGATTTGTCTAATGTAATTTTTTCTGTCTTTTTCCGTAGATAATTGAATTTCATTAAGTAAGTTGTCGGCTTCAAAGTTATTTTCCGAGATGGTATCGATGGTTGTTTTAGAAACGAGGACGATGCTGTCAAAAGAATTATCGGGAGAAAATACCTCGCCAAGACGTTTGAAAAAGTTCTTCTTCTCTGATTTATAAACGATTGTGTCTAGAATGCTTGTACTTACCGTAGCTTTTTTCTGAATATGCTGGTAATTGTCGATGATAGAATATATTTCTACGTAAGGGTTAAAAGAATTTAACTGTTTGCTTATTTCTTCGAGATTTTTTTCTTTTTTAAGAAGAAGCTCGCCGATGTCATTTAATGCTTTTGTGTTAAAATCATTGTCGCAAAGACTTGTTATTGAGTCGTTTAGTTTTGTGATGTCGGAAGTTAGAATGTTAAAATTATTAAGATGGTTTTTGTTCCCAGAAAATATATACAAGTTCGCGTAAGACTGGGCTTTATTGACTTTTTCTATGAGATTGTTGGTCAGAGTTAATATTTGTTCATTTTTTTTAATATTATCTCTTTGGCTGTTAATGGATTTTTTTGTATTAGTGATGTAATATATCATACCGCCACAGAGTAAAATCGCGAGCAGGAATATTATCACTGCATTTTGTTTGACGCGACCTTCATATTGACGATTGATATTTTTCATGATCGCAAAGATAGGAAAACTTAACGGATTATTTAAAACAGAAAATCTGAAAACTTGAAAACCAGAGAATATTTTTATCTTCCCAGATTCTCAACTTTTCAGATTTTAAGATTCTCAGATTCTCAATTTTTAAATAGTCTTATCTATTTTCCAGCTGAAAGCTCTTAGCCCAAGTTTTTCTGTTACTAAGTCGAGGTTGTGGAGAGCATCGAGAATATCATCAACGAATTCATCTTCTACAAAAGTCAATATTGCATCGTTGAAAGTAGGCCATGTGTGAGAACCCATGTGAGGCTCGCCACCTCTGCTGCCACGACCGCTTATCTCATTCCAACGAGTGAAGCCTTTGCTGTAATGTTGTTCCAACAACTCTATCACTTCTTCATAATATGCCTGATTATATGCTATGAATATTCCTGTCATGATAATTATTATTTATTAGAGACGCATCAATGTTTGATATATCTTAGGTAACATTGATACGTCTCTAAAATTGTTAATTCTTAATTTTTAATTTTTAATTGCTTCTTTGCCTGACGTTTTTCTCTTCTTGAGATGAAGATTGCATAGAGGGTAGGGATGAGGACAAGTGTGATTAATGTTGATACTGTCAATCCCCATGATACTGTGATACCTAAACCGTTCCACATCTCAGCACCTTCACCTCTGCCCATCGCCATTGGTATCATGCCGAGAACTGTTGTCAAGGTTGTCATTAAGATAGGACGCAGACGTTGTTGTGATGCTGTTGTGACAGCGGTATTAACGTCCATTCCTCTTTCACGACATAAGATTGCATAGTCGATAAGCACGATACCATTCTTTACAACAATACCGACAAGAATCAAGATACCAATCATTGCCATGACGTCTAATGCCATATTGTTTACAGCCAAGCCGATGAGAACTCCGACGATAGCGAACGGAACCGAGAACATGATGACGAATGGGTCGAGTAATGACTCAAATTGCGATGCCATGACGACATAAACCAAGATGATGATTAATATTAATAAGGTAAACAATCCTGAGAAGGAATCCTGTTGGTTCTCGTAGTCACCAGCAATCTTTACCATAAACTCTGTTGGTATCTCAGCTTTTTCAATATGTTGTTGAGCTACTTCTACAGCCTCACTCAAAGCATATCCTTTAGCAACAACACCTGTTACTGTCACAACACGTTCACGGTCCTTACGTTCGATTTTAGGAGGTGTCATACCTTCAACCACTTGAGCTACATCTTTCACTCTGATGCTTTGTCCTTGTGAACCATAGAGTATGATGTTTTCAATATCTTCAATGCTTTGACGGAACTCCGGAGCGTAGCGGACTCGCATGTTATATTCATCGCCGTCTTCGCGGAAGAATGTCATCACAGAACCATTGGTACGATTTCTTACCATAGTAGATGCAGTTGTGACATCAATACCATTGAGTCTCAATTTTTCTCTGTCGAAATCTACATAATATTCTGGTGTGTAATCATCACGGCTGACGAGAACCTGTGAGAACTGAGGTGTGTTGAGAAGACTGTCTCTCAATTCGAAAGCGATTCTGTCGGAATTTTGGAAGTCGTAGCCATAAATCTCAAGTTTCAATGACGTAGCTCCACCCATACCGCCACCTTCATTAACGTTATATTTCTTGATAACAGTGTTGTTTTTCAAGTCTTTACGGATATATTCTGCGATTTCCTGAGTACTTCTTTCACGCTCTGTCTTTCTTCC
>JAZOCI010000166.1:0-29929 GCA_045596465.1 Bacteroidales bacterium
GTCGAGAACCCAATGCAAGTTGCTGCGCCATACCAAACCGTGTGAAGGTGCAATCATCTTGATGTCTAATGGTCCTAATTTCTGGACTGCCTTGACAGCCTGAGCAGCGACCTTACCAACGACATTTGCATAATAACGACGCATATCGTCTTCATAGAAATCTAAGTTCGCTTCGTCGTCGAAGATGCATCCGTTGAGAGCGCCGAAACCTCCGAAAGCATCGTTGGAGAACAATATCTTATTTGTCTGTTCGTATGTCACCATCGATTCTGGCCAGTGGCACATCGGAACCATGAAGAACTGAAGTGTGTGTTTTCCAAGGCATAATGTCTACCTTCTGCTACGATCTTCTTGTTGTTCAGAGGTCCGTAGAATGATTCAAGAGGAGCGAAGGTCTTGGCGTTACCAATGACTTCCACATCTGGATATTCTTGAACGATAGCGCGGACAGCACCGCTATGATCTGGTTCATCGTGGTTGATGACGAGATAATCTATCTTGCGGTCGCCGATGACGCTTTTAATCTTGAAGAGAAACTCAGCCATAAAGCTGACTTCCACTGGGTCGATGAGAGCTATCTTTTCATCGACGATGAGATATGAGTTGTATGAAACGCCGTTAGGAAGTTCCATGTGATTTTCAAAGAGTTCGGTTTTGCGGTCGTTAACGCCGACATAGTAAATGTCGTTTGTCAAGTTTATCTTTAACATATCAATACTTTGTTTTGTTTCTACTATTTCTGTTGTTTTGTCATCTTCAATTTTCTCGAAAGCATCTTTGCCGTGTTTGCACAAAGGACAAATTATATCGTCTGGCAGGTTCTCGTCTTCATGAACCCAGCCGCAGATTTTGCAGTACCAGCCTTTTTTGCCGTTAGTCTCCTTCTTAGGTTTGATATTGTTCTGATAGTAACTGTAAGTCAATGATTCTTTTTCTGATAACACTTTAGAATCTATTACATCGGCGAAGAACATGGTGTGTGTTCCCAAATCCTGATGGCTTACCACGTGGCACGAGATGTATGAGTTGGTATATTTAGGAATATATAGAACATTGTTTTTAGAGCGGAACTCTTGTTCGCAGTCGGCGAATTTATTTATGTCTTTACCGCTTTGGAATCCGAAATGTTCTATCACCTTGAAAGGCGTTTCTGTTGTCAGCATCGACAAATTAAATACGCACGAGTTGAGAATAAGCTCGTGCGTATAGTTTTTCTTATTGACGACGACGGCTATACGCAATGGTTCATCAGTAATCTGAATCACCGTGTTGATGATACAGCCGTTGTCTATGTTCTCATAGTTAGAAGTCAGGACGTAAAGTCCGTATCCTATCTTAAAAAGAGCATTAGTATCCATAAAGGGAATTGAACATCAATCTTCTAATGAGAAATTATCTGTTCCTACACCACAGAGTGGACAAGCCCAGCTTGCTGGAAGTTTGTCAAATGGTGTACCTGGTTCGATACCGTTATCTGGATCTCCGATTTCTGGGTCATAAACGTAACCACAAACGTCACATACGTATTTTTTCATTTTTGTCATTTTTTTAGTTAAACAATAGTATTAATGTATATCATAGTTTCTTCTTAAATATTGAAGACGTTCTACGACTTTTATATCTTCTTTTTTGTTAGCGATGCCTCTGAAATCTTTAACATTATTAAAGTTATGTCTATCCATCCAAGCCTCGATGTCGGCATTCATTTGTTTGACATATTCGATGCCGTTGCGATATAAGGTGCTGCAAACCTGTACGGTCTGAGCTCCGGCGAGGATTTGTTTTATCACGTCTTCACCTGTATAAACACCTCTTGAAGCTGAAAGTTCACAAGGAATTTCCTGTGATGAAAGAAGTGAAATCCAACGCAATGTGTTATGATTTTCTTCTGGAGCCGAGATAGAGTTGCCTGTCACGACCTTCATCTTTTCTATGTTGATGTCTGGATTATAGAAGCGGTTGAAGAGAACGAGACCTTTAGCTCCGGCTTTAGTTAAGTTGAAGGCGAGTCGGCTGATGTTAGTGAAATGGTCGCCGAGTTTTACCGACACCGGAATGTCAATATTTTTCTCGACTTCTTTGAGAATGGAAATATATTCTTCTTCAATCTTGCGAGGATCTAAGTCTCTGTCGAAAGCGGCTATCGCGATGTTAAGCTCAAGAGCGTCGGCACCTGCATCCTGAAGTTCCTTCGCTATGCGAATCCATTCGCCTTTGTCGGAACAGTTGATACTTGCTATGATTGGAATGTCGACAATTTTCTTCGACTCACGAATCAGTTTTTCGTAAATCTCGATCTCGCTTCCTCGCATGAAAGTATTGAGATATTCCTGAGCCTCAGGATATGCGTCGTAAATATCCTCTTCGCTGTAACCTTCTTCTCTTTTAATCTCCGAAGAAATCTGTTCTTCAAAAATAGATTTTAAAATCACTGCTCCTGCTCCGGCATCAGCGCATTTTTTAATGCTTTCAACGCTGCCTGTCAAAGTGGAACTACTTACGATGATAGGTGATTTGAGTTCTAATCCTAAATATGTTGTTCTAAGTTTCATTAGCATATTTTTTTTACCTTACAAAGGTAGGTAATTTTTTCAAAGAAAAACAATACTTTTGCTATAAAAAAAAACAATATCCGTATCAATTTTTTCGATATAAAAATTTTATCTTTACAGTATGTACTACGGAACCATTTTAACTACTTCCTCATAATATTAAAATACGTCTCCAACAACTTATTTGCGGCAATATAGGCACTTGTCCTTTTCTCTTTCACTTCGTTTATCATCAGAGACATCATATCCTTCACCAAGGAATTTTGATAGAAATTATCTTTCAGCGTCTGTTCTATGCTGTCGTACATAGTCTGCACATCTTGACGCGCTCTTTTCTCCGCGAGATAACCCGACTTACGGATATTATCCACATGTTCCGTCACCATTTCCCACACTTCAGGCACGTTGTGATGAGTCAGGGCGGAGCATGTCATCACTTTCACCGGCTGTTGCGACTCAGCTATCGGGAAAAGATGCACCGCGTTTTTCACCTCAGCCATAGCACGATTTGCTCTTTGTATGTTATCGCCGTCGGCTTTATTAACTACGATGCCATCGGCCATTTCCATAATACCACGTTTAATGCCTTGCAGTTCGTCGCCTGCGCCACCTATTAATATTAAAAGGAAGAAATCCACCATAGAATACACCGCAATCTCCGATTGACCTACGCCAACCGTCTCGACGAAGATTGTGTCGAAGCCGGCAGCCTCACATAATATTATAGCTTCACGTGTCTTACGTGCCACGCCGCCGAGAGTGCCGGCAGAAGCCGAAGGGCGGATATAGACATTACGTTGCTGCGACAGCTCTTCCATACGAGTTTTGTCGCCAAGTATACTGCCTTTTGAACGCTGACTGCTTGGGTCAATGGCGAGTACTGCGAGCTTATGACCATTGTTGCTCAACTCCATTCCAAGAGCTTCTATAAAAGTACTTTTCCCCGCACCTGGAACACCAGTGATACCAAGACGAATAGCATTACCTGAATGAGGCAGACATGCCGCTATAATATCCTGTGCCATTTTCTGATGCTCTGGCAACGAACTCTCGACCAAGGTAATAGCCTTGCTCAATATCACGATGTCGCCTTTGAGAATGCCATCGACATATTCTTGTAATGACAGCAATTTCTGGCGTTTAGCCATCATACGTTCCAAAGCCTTCGGATTGACCTGTACAGGCTCTTCGGCAGGAGCGTTCACTTGCAAAGCCGACTCCCACTCGTGTTTTTGATTTTCAAAATGCTCTTGTAATTCCATAGTGATGGCAAAGGTAAGAAAAAAAGTCAACGAGTCAACAAGACAATGAGCATTCCCTAATTCCTAATTCGTACGGCTCTGCCATACGCTGTATCTGTATAAGCCCTACGGGCTACTTGGCACTCCACCACTCCACCACTCCATCACTTCATCACTTCATCACTTCATCACTTCATCACTCCACACTTCAAAACCTTTAAACCTTTTTGAAAAAAATTCAAAAAAAGTCTTGTCAATTCAAAAAAAGATTGTACTTTTGCAGTCTCAAAAATGCTTCCTTAGCTCAGTTGGTAGAGCAATTGACTCTTAATCAATGGGTCCAGGGTTCGAGTCCCTGAGGGAGTACGAAAGCGAAGGATTATCATTCTTCGCTTTTTTTGTTAATTTTCAAAAAAAACTGAAATTTTTCTTCCTTAATTCAAAAATTTTTGCTTAATTTTGTATTCTAAACGACATATAAAAATATGCCATTATGGAAAAAACAAAAGTACTTTTTGTACATCAAGAGATAACGCCTTATCTGGACGAGAATCCGATTTCGTTGGTAGGAAGAAATCTTCCGGAAGGAATTCAGCTGAAAGGTAAAGAGATTCGAATTTTCATGCCTCGTTTCGGCAATATCAACGAACGCAGAAACCAATTGCACGAAGTCATTCGTCTCTCCGGCATGAACCTTATCATCAACGATACCGACCATCCTCTCATCATAAAAGTCGCTTCTATCCAAAAAGCAAGAATGCAGATTTATTTTATCGACAACGATGACTTCTTTACAAAACGTAAGTCGACAATAACTGATAAAGACGGCGTGTTCTTTGAAGACAACGACGATCGCACCGTGTTCTTCTCAAGAGGCGTGATAGAGACAATCCGCAAACTTAACTGGTCGCCAGACATTATCCACTGTCACGGCTGGATGTCAGCTCTAATCCCGATTTACATCAAGAAAGTATTTAGAGACAACCCTCTTTTCAGCGAGTCGAAAATAGTTTATTCCTTATACGATGATGATTTCTCTGAAACATTCCGTGATGGATTCGATAAAAAAATGAAACTCCAAGGTATTACGCCAAAAGATGTAAAGTTTCTTAAAGATACTAATTACGTGAATTTGGTGAAAACCGCTTTAGACTTCTCTGACGGCATCATCATCGGAAGCGAGAAGATAAATCAGGAACTCGAAGAATATGCAAGATCTCTGAAAAAACCGATGCTCGAATACCAATCTCCGGAAAATTACGTTGATGCTTATAACGATTTTTACGATAATCTCAAATAAGTTATTGCTTTGAAAACAAAATATTTATTATTAACGCTTTTTGCAACACTGACGGTTTTTGTGTCGTGTAAAAAACTACCAGAACACATCGGAAGTTCATTGCAACCTAACAGCAGTTATATCAAAGTTGCTTTCTCAGGCGAACACGACATCATAGCCGAGTCTGAACGCATCGACTCTCTGAGTACCAAATCGGCTTCTTATTCTCTCGTCGGTAACCTCAACGACCCATTCTTCGGCAACTCAAACCTCAGCTTCTACACGCAAGTCGGCCTCACAAGCAACAGCCTCATCTGGGGCGAAGGCGCAACAACCGACTCCATCGTATTGCAAATGATATATTCTGGCTACTATGGCGACACATTAACATCGCTGACAATGAATGTGTTCGAGGTGACGGAAGATATGACAGGAGAATCGACAGCATATTATTCAAACACTTCATTCGGTCACGATAACTTATTGGCAAACTACACATTCTCGCCACGACCGAAAACTAAAAGCAACACCGACGACGACTCGCTCACAGCAGCCGTCGTAAGAATACCTATCGACAACAGTCTCGGCGAGAAATTTATCAACGACGGAGACCAATTCTCTTCAAACAACGTCTTCATGAAATACTTCAAAGGTCTCTACGTGGAATGTGAACCCGCAAACGGAACAGGTACAATATGTTACTTCAACCTGCTCAACACGAAATCTTATCTCAGAGTTTATTATCACAACAACTACGATACCACTTTCTACGACTTCAACGTAAGTGATAAATACATAAGATTCAATCATTTCGAGCATAGTTACGCTTCAGCTCAAGCTCCAATAGCTTTCGATGACACCACAAGCAACGAATATCTGTATGTGCAATCGACTGCCGGTGTGAGAGCAAGATTGACATTCCCGAATTTGGCACAATGGGCAAAAGATATGAACACCAACGTCCTTATCAACGAGGCGAAACTTATATTGACAGGCGCCAACGACATGATAAACGGCGTAAATAATAACACAACTATGTTCTCGCAACCTGCTCAATTAGTTGTGGTTAAAGCTAACGAAGACGATTCTTACAGCATTCTTCCCGACCAATTGGTTGGAACAAATTACTTCAACGGAATGTATGATCCTAAAACCGACCAAGTGTGGTTCAGAATATCAGAATACGTTCAAGATCTCGTCCTTGCAGGTCCTGAAGCCGAAAATTACGGCTTGTTCGTTTACACTCACTCCGGCGCATTAAACGCAAAACGCTGGATCTTCCATGGACCAGGTAGCTCCGACACTACAAATCGAGTTAAATTAGAAATTATTTATTCACAAATAGACGATTAATTATGAAAAAAATTTGTTTAATCATTTGTATATTATTAGGCATGACAACACAAGCACAAGAAAAAGAAACATTGGTCTTGATTAAGACTACATTAGGCGACATCACTGTTAAATTATACAACGACACACCTTTACACAGAGATAATTTTATCAAATTGATAAACGAAGGCTGGTACAACAACTCGCCTTTCCATCGCGTCATCAAAGACTTTATGATTCAAGGCGGACAAAATGCTGACGGCACTGTCGACCCAGGTTACACCGTACCGGCAGAATTCCGTTCAAATCACTTCCATAAAAAAGGAGCTTTGGCAGCGGCTCGTCAAGGCGACCACGTAAATCCTAAAAAAGCTTCAAGCGGATGCCAATTCTACATCGTTCAAGGTAACGTCCTGACAGACGCTCATATCCAAATGTATCAACAACGTTATGGTTTGAACTTCACGCCAGAACAAATCGAGGCTTATAAAACCGTCGGCGGAACTCCTCACTTAGACGGCGAATATACAGTCTTCGGCGAAGTGGTTGAAGGCATGGACGTAATCGACAAAATAGCTAACGTGAAAACAGGCTACATGGACGTTCCTGTTGAAGCTGTGACAATGACAGTTGAAATCGTTAAATAATTAGGAGTTAGGAATTACTCGTTGACTTAAAAAAAGAAAGATGAAAGAAAAAATTGCTCAGATATTAGCAGAGATAAATTCTTTTAAAGCTGAAAATAAAGAAGCTTTAGAGAATTTCAGAGTGACTTATATAAGTAAAAAAGGTGTCATTCCAGCATTGTTTGCCGACTTCAAACAAGTGGAGCCAGAGATGCGTAAAGAACTCGGCATCAAACTTAATGAATTGAAAAACAGAGCTCAGGAAATCTTCGACGAACAGATGCAAGGCTTCGAAAACCAGACTGTCGTAACTAACGACATGGACTTGTCACTTCCTGTCGATGCCATGAAAGGCGCTCGTCACCCATTGTCTATAGTTAGAGAAGAAATCAACAATATATTTGAGCGTTTAGGTTTTGTCATCAGCGAAGGCCCTGAAATTGAAGACGATTTCCATTGCTTCACAGCATTGAATTTCCCTCCTGACCATCCGGCTCGCGATATGCAGGACACTTTCTTCATCAGCAAAAATCCTGATGTGTTGTTAAGAACTCATACCTCAAGCGTACAAGTTCGCGCCATGGAACAAGGTGAGCCTCCAATCCGCATCATCGCTCCAGGAAGAGTGTTCCGTAACGAAGCTATCTCGGCTCGCGCCCACTGTATATTCCATCAAATCGAAGGTTTATATATCGACAAAGATGTTTCTTTCGCCGACTTAAAACAAACGCTTTTCCACTTCGTGAAAGAATATTTCGGAGAAGAGACAAAAGTTCGTTTCCGTCCTTCTTATTTCCCATTCACAGAAACATCGGCAGAAATGGACATCTCATGTAATATATGTGGCGGTAAAGGCTGTAACATCTGCAAACATACAGGCTGGTTGGAAATCTTAGGATGTGGCATTTGCGACCCTAACATCTTGAAAGCTTGCAACATAGATCCTGAAGTATATACAGGTTTCGCATTCGGAATGGGCGTTGAACGTATCGCAATGCTTAAATATCAAGTCAACGACTTAAGATTATATTTCGAAAACGACGTGAGATTCTTGAAACAATTCGAACAGGCTTGATAATAATGACTAAAGACTATGTCTACTGACAACAGACAACTGTAGACCGTAGACTATAGACAATCAAAAGGCGAAGATTTAACTTTCGCCTTTTTTTATTTTTGTCTGTAATTCATTTCGTCGAAAATATTCATCTCATGCAGTTCTATATCTTCAAGGATTGTATCGATTTTCGCATTTTTTCCAAGATCGACCGCATAAGCGTGAATGACTTTAGGGATAGCTTTTATTCTTGTCAATATTGACTGGAAATCAGTATCTTTAATATAATTTCTGATTATTAAAAGGTAATCGGTTTGAGGTGAGAAAGCGACCCATCTTGTCTCTTCATTCGACAAGGCCACGAGGTTGAAAGTATTTGCGTTCTCGCCAGCGTCATAAAGATAAAAGGAAAAGAAGTTTTCGTCGTCGGAAGAAATGTTTTTGTATTTGGCCAAATTCACCTTTATGGCCTTGTTGATATTCCAAGCCAACTGATAATCATACATTCCGGTGTTGATACCGATTATTCTGATATCATCGAAAGGTTCTACAACGAATTTAGTTTTTTTCTTCATCAGAAAGCGGGTTCGTTCATCATTAGCCAAGTCTTTTCTGCTGCCAGCTGTTCAGCACCTTTTATCGAACGGTCGGCAGCTTTACCATATTCTTTATCGTCGATAGTCACCTGAATATAATAAAGTTTGTCATATCCGGAGCCTTTCACGTCAACCTGATTAAAGACGACATGACGTTTTTTACGCTGAGCCCATTCTAACAATTTGCTCTTGTAGTTAGTCTCATTTTTCTCCAACTCTTCGAGGTTGATATGAAGTTTTATTATTCTATCAACGATTATCTTATATGCGAAATCATAGTCAAAGTCGAGGAAAAGAGCCCCAGCGAAAGCCTCGAAAGCATTGCCTCCCATAGACTTAGATTTGCTATGTTCGTTTCTTTTAGAATAATTTATCAGATTCTCCAAGCCAAATTTCTGCGACAGCTTATTCAAGGAAGCGCGGCTCACGATTTTAGAACGCATCTCTGTCATGAAACCTTCCTGACGTGTCGGGAACTTCTTAAAAAGGAACTGAGCCACGACAGCGCTCAACACTGCATCGCCGAGATATTCCAAACGCTCGTTACTAACAGTATATCCCATTGTCTTTGTTGACATTGACTTATGAGTGAAAGCCAACTTATACAATTCTATATTCTTAGGATAAAATCCAAATATATTATGGATAGAAACTGCCAATTCTCTATCAGACTTGTTTCTGTATCTGAAAAAGGTAAGTAGCGACAAAACAGAGATTATTGATATTTTTTAAATATTACACTTACGTTATGACCGCCGAATCCGAAAGCGTTGCTTAAGGCGTATGTCATATCTTTTTTACGAGCTTCCCAATAAACGATATCGAGTTTAGGATCTATCGAAGGATCATCATTGAAGTGATTGATTGTCGGAGGGATAATACCATCGCTCAACGACAATACGGTAGCAACAGCTTCTATAGCGCTTGAGCCGCCGAGCAAATGACCTGTCATTGACTTAATGGAATTGATAGGCATATTAGAGACGTGTTCGCCGAAGAGCGAGCTTATTGCCATTGCTTCTGACGTATCTCCAGCTGGCGTTGACGTTCCATGCGTATTGATATGGTCGATGTCTTCAGGTTTCAATCCAGCAGATTTGAGTGCGCGTTCCATGCACAACACTGCGCCTCTTCCTTCTGGGTGAGGTGCTGTGATATGATAGGCATCGCTTGAAAGACCGCAACCTATAATCTCACCATAAATCTTAGCTCCGCGAGCAAGCGCATGTTCCAAATCTTCCAGTACGAGACAGCCACAGCCTTCTCCCATTACGAAACCGTCGCGTTCGCCGTCAAAAGGACGTGAAGCCGTCAACATATCGTCATTACGTGTCGACAAAGCACGCATAGCCTCGAAGCCTGCCATCGCTGATGGAGTGACAGCAGCCTCTGAACCGCCAACAATCATAACTGGAAACATGCCACAATGAATGTAATTATAACCCTCCACTATGGCATTTGCCGAGGAAGCACAAGCAGATATTGTGGAATAATTAGGTCCGTGAAAACCATTTCTTATGGAAATATATCCGCCAGCTAAATCAGGTAACAATTTTGGTATGATAAAAGGATTGAAACGAGGAGTTCCATCTCCCAAGGCATAAGCAGAAACCTCTTCATGAAAACTATGAATGCCACCTATACCAGAACTAAAGACAACACCAACTTCATCAAAATCAGTGTTGTCTTTAGTGATTTTTGAATCTTGGATTGCTTCTTCAGCTGCCACGATGGCAAACTGTTCATATAAATCCAATTTTCTTGATTCTTTGCGATCAAAGAATTGTAGCGGGTCGAAATTTTTAACCTCACATGCTATGTGGGTCTTGAACTTCGAAGAATCGAAACGTGTTATAGGACCTACGCCATTTACACCATTGCAGAGTGACTTCCAAAAGTCTGAAACCGTATTACCTATCGGCGTGATAGCACCTAATCCTGTAATTACTACACGTCTCAACTCCATATATTTCGCTCAATTAGTCAATATTTTCTTCAATATATTTTAAAGCGTCACCCACTGTAGAGATTTTCTCTGCTTGATCGTCTGGAATTGTAACATTAAATTCTTTTTCAAATTCCATGATTAACTCAACTGTGTCAAGTGAATCGGCTCCTAAATCGTTTGTAAAACTTGCTGTTTCCACTACATCTTCAGGATTAACACCTAATTTATCAACGATAATTGACACAACTTTTTCTTTAACGTCTGCCATGATTTTAAAATTTAAGTTAATAATATTTTCTGCTCAAGAAAAAAACTTGTTGCAAAGTTAAACCTTTTTTTCAAATCACAGCATTTTTTTTCAATATTTTGACATCTTAAAATAACAATATTTGATTATCAATCGTTTATAATTATCGTTTTTTCTTGATTTATTTCTCTTTGATATACGTTTTTTTCTTACCTTTACTTAAAAATTTTCACGATGAAAAAATTGTTTCTCCTCGACGCTTACGCATTGATATATAGAGCCTATTTTGCTTTGAACAAGAACCCGAGAATCAACTCGAAAGGTCTCAACACTTCTGCAATTATGGGATTTCTCAACACTTTATACGAAGTATTGAAAAACGAGAATCCTTCTCACATAGGAGTCGCTTTTGATCTCGGAGAGCCTATTCGTCGCACAGAAAACTTTGCCGAATATAAGGCTAATCGTGAAGAAACACCGCCCGACATCAAAATTTCTGTCCCTTATATCAAGGAAATCATAAAGGCTTTTAACATTCCTATCTTCGAAAGCGCAGGTTATGAAGCCGACGACATCATTGGAACTCTCGCTAAAAAAGCTGAAAAAGAAGGTTTTACGACTTATATGATGACGCCAGACAAAGATTTCGGTCAGTTGGTGAGCGACAACACCTTTATATATAAACCTGCAAAAGGCGGCGAAAACGCGAAAATATTAGGAACAAAAGAAGTATGTGAAAAATTCGGCATCGCGCGCCCGGAACAAGTCATCGATATTCTCGGACTATGGGGCGACGCCTCCGACAACATTCCCGGAATCCCTGGAATTGGAGAAAAAACAGCTTCCAAACTTATCGCAGAATACGACTCCGTGGAAAATCTCATCGCTAAAGCCGACAATCTCAAAGGCAAAATGCGAGAAAATGTCATCAACTTCGCACAACAAGGCCTCTTGTCGAAACAACTTGCAACTATCGACATCAACGCGCCAATCGACTTCGACGAAGATTTGTTGATAGTGAAAGAACCGAATTATCAATATCTTACAGAATTATGCGAAGAATTGGAATTCCGTACTTTTATGACAAGAGTTTTAAAGTCTACTGGCAACGGTCAGCAGTCAACAATCAACAGCCAGAGTTCTGAGTCTAAAGTTCAACAGACAACAGTCAACGGGCAATTGGATTTGTTCGGTAATTTTGAAGAAGTTCCAGCAAATAATATTTCTGTCAAATCTGAAATAAAATTAATAAACGACGAAAATCAGATTTCTGAATTAATGGAAAATCTTAAAAAAGTAGATTCTTACGTTTTCCATATTGATGGGAATGATATTATTTTTGAGTTTCCGAGTTCTTCGTTCAAAGTTCAAAGTTCTTCGTTCAAAGTTCTTCGTTCAAAGTTCGCCAAAATCTTTTCTGATGAAAACAAAACGCTCATCAGTCATAACGTAAAATCGATTATTTCTTTCCTTGCAAAATGTGGAATTGAGGTCAAGAATAAATTATGGGACGTCATGATAGCTCATTATCTCATTGAGCCTGAATTGAATCACAGTTTAGATTATCTTCGCGACACTTACACCAACCACAGTTCCAACGCCATTTGGCTACTTTATGAAAAGTTCAAGACGACATTATCGGAGAGTAACTTAGAAAATCTTTTCTATAACATTGAAATACCGTTAGTTAGAGTCTTGGCCAAGATGGAATCCAACGGAGTTAGAATCGACATCGAAGGTTTGAAACAAATCAGCGACGAACAAGCGAAGGAGATTTCAGAGATTGAAAAAAACATTTACGAAATTGCAGGAACATCTTTTAACATAGGCTCTCCCAAGCAGTTAGGAGAAATTCTTTTCGATAAATTAGGGATAAAAGCTCCTGCGAAGAAAACTAAAACCGGACAATATCCTACCGGCGAAGAGATTTTGCAAAAAATAATTAACGAAAACCCTATTGTACAACAAATCCTCGACTATCGTTCTTTGACGAAGTTGAAATCGACATACGTCGATGCGCTTCCGTCTTTAGTCAACAAAGATGACGGATTGATACATACGTCTTTCAATCAAGCAGTTACAGCCACAGGAAGGTTAAGTTCCAACAATCCAAACCTGCAAAATATTCCTATCCGTACCGACAAAGGACGTGAAATCCGGAAGGCTTTTGTCCCGAGAGACGAGAATCACATCTTACTTGCTGCAGATTATTCACAGATAGAATTGAGAATCATCGCACATCTCAGTGGCGACCAAGCCATGCAGTCGGCTTTCCGCGATGGATTGGATATTCATGCCGACACAGCATCACGTGTTTATAGCATTGACATCAATGAAGTTACGCCAGAGATGCGACGTAATGCAAAAGCCGTCAATTTCGGAATAATTTACGGAATGTCGGCATTCGGCCTCGCAGAAAGATTAAAGATTTCGAGAAGTGAGGCCTCGCAGATCATAAAAAATTACTTCAAGGAATATGTTGGAATTCAAGAATATATCGACAGACAAATAGATTTCGCCCGACAATATGGCTACGTAGAAACCATGTTGGGACGTCGTCGGTATTTGAGAGACATTAATTCCGGAAACAGCGTAGTGAGAAATTTTGCTGAGAGAAACGCTATCAATGCTCCGATACAAGGCAGTTCTGCTGATATGATTAAAATCGCGATGATTGAAATTTGCAAGGAGATGAATAACAGAGATTTACAGTCGAAGATGATATTACAGGTTCACGACGAGTTGATTTTTGACGTCTATAAAGATGAGTTAGAAATCTTAAGCGAACTTGTACGAGACAAAATGACTAATGCGCTCCAACTTTCTATTCCAGTGATTGTCAACATCAACACAGGAGATAATTGGTTAGAAGCGCATTAATATTTAATTTTATCAATCTTTCTTTTTCAGTGCGAGATAGGCGATACCGAGGGTTCCCATGATCATCAAGCCCGAACCTACAGGTACTTCATTAGGGTCCTGTTCTGCGGAATAATCGTACGAATAACCGTGAGTTCTTGGCAATAATGGCATTACACCCCATTCTTGATCTTCCTCGCGGTACAATTCATAATTTGATTTAAAAAAACCATCAGTCGCTCTATCTTGAGCAAGAACGTCGCCCTCATATCCCAATGAGAACACAAAAGCCAACGTTAAAATAACCTTTTTCATGATACTTGTATAAAAAATTCTTTTCGACTCGCAAAAATATAATTTTTTTCAATTAAAAAAAATTTTTAATAAAAAAAAATTACGATTTCTTACTTCTTTTTTTTGACGCATTGTCTGGATTACCAATAATATCAAGGCAATCTTGATATGTCAAATTCGTAGGATCGTATGTTTTCGGTATCTTATAATTCTGTTTGTTCAAAGAAATATAAATACCAAAGCGACCTTTCAGAACTTTCAAATCAGGATTTTCGGGATATGTTGCAACGATATTATCCAAATCGTTCTTACGTTTCGACTCTATAATTTCCACTGCTCTTTCGTATGACAACATTGAAGGATCATCGAGTTTTGTCAATCCGTAGAAAGCGTTATTATGTTTGACGTAAGGTCCGAATCGGCCGATAGCGACCTGTATTTCAGTGCCTTCGTATTCGCCGAGTGAACGTGGGAAAGCGAACAGACTTAAGACTTCGTTCAAAGTGATTGTCTCGATACTTTGATCTTTCTTCAAGCCGGCAAACTTAGGTTTCTCTTCGGAGTCGGTGTCACCTATCTGAGCCACAGGGCCAAAACGACCTATTTTAACATAAACATTTTTGCCCGAAACAGGATCCACGCCAAGTAATTTTTCACCGCTAAACTTACCAGAATTATCTGAAGTCTCTTCTATTTGTTTATGAAAATCTTTATAGAAATCGCTGATCATTGTGTTCCATTTACATTCGCCTTCAGCAATTTTATCGAATTCTTTCTCAACATTAGCTGTGAAATTATAGTCGATGATAGTATCAAAATATTGAATCAAGAATCTATTTACGAGGACGCCGATGTCGGTCGGGACGAGCTTACCTTTTTCGTTACCAATGTTTTCCTTACCGTTTTTTTCTGTTATCTTACCTTTTTTAAGAGTGAAAATCTTATAGTTACGTACTTCGCCTTGAATATCTCTCTTCTCGACGTAACCTCTTTTTTGGATTGTGGAGATTGTAGGTGCGTATGTTGAAGGACGGCCGATGCCGAGCTCTTCCATTTTCTTAACCAAGCTCGACTCTGTGTAGCGAGGCGTGTGACGAGAGAAACGTTGTTGAGCTTCCATCTTCTCTAAGTCAAGTGCTTGACCGACAACAAGTGGCGGTAACATTCCATTCGCCGACTCGCCTTGTTCATCGCTCGAGCTTTCGGTATAAACTTTCAAGAAACCGTCAAACAACACGACTTCTCCGCTCGCTGTAAATTCCTTGTCGGAATTTGAAATCTCGATGGAAACATTTGTCTTTTCAATCTTAGCCTCTGCCATTTGAGAAGCGATGGTACGTTTCCAGATCAATTCATAGAGCTTACGCTCGTCGGCAGTGCCTTTTATCGTCTGCTGATCTAAATATGTAGGACGAATAGCTTCGTGAGCCTCCTGCGCACCTTTCGACTTCGTTGCAAACTGACGAGTCTTGACATATTGCGCGCCATACGTATTCTCAATTTCTTTCTTAGCCGACATGATAGCAAATTGCGACAAGTTGACAGAGTCGGTACGCATGTAAGTAATCTTTCCCGATTCATAAAGTTGCTGCGCGATTCGCATAGTGTTGCTTACAGAAAATCCGAGCTTACGACCGGCTTCCTGTTGCAATGTCGAAGTAGTGAAAGGCGGAGACGGCATTTTTGACAAAGGTTTCTTATCTACGGATTTGATTTTGTATGAAGCTTCTTTACAGCTTTGCAAGAAAGCATGAGCGTCTTCTTCATTCTCAAAACGATACGGTAACTCAGCTGCAAGAGAATATTCTTTATTATCGATGTTGAAAGTAAATATCGCTGTCACGCGGAACGCACTCGTCTGTTTAAAATTCTTGATTTCTTCCTCGCATTCAACAATCAATCTTACAACGACCGACTGTACACGACCTGCAGAAAGCGACGGCTTCACCTTTTTCCAAAGGAGCGGCGACAACTCATAACCGACAAGACGGTCGAGGACACGGCGAGCCTGCTGAGCCGAGACTAAATCCATATCTATCTTACGAGGATTATCGATGGCATGCGCGATGGCAGTCTTCGTAATCTCATGAAAAACTATACGACGATATTTGTCTTCTTTTAATCCTAAGGTCTCAAAAAGATGCCACGAAATTGATTCTCCTTCGCGGTCTTCATCGGAAGCCAACCACACCATCTCGGCGCTCTCAGCCGTCTTCTTAAGATCCGCTACCAATGTCTTCTTGTCTGCCGGAATCTCATATAAAGGCTGAAATCCCGATTCCATATCCAAACTCAAATTCGATTTGTTCAAGTCTCTCACATGACCATAACTCGACTTCACAACATAATCCTTGCCCAAAAAACCTTCGATGGTTTTAGCCTTGGCAGGAGACTCAACAATAACTAAATTTTTTACCATATATATAAATGTGTTTGATTTCTAATAAGTGAAACGCAATAATAACATTTCCCGCGTGCAAAATTACTACAATAAAAAGTTTTAATTCGACATTTTTTTGATTTTTTTTTCTTTTTATTAAAAATCAATCAATTGTGAATAAAAATTAAGATATTTTATTAAAATATTTTAACATTTCTTTAAGAACACAAAAAAAATTACGACGATTTTCAATAAGTATCTCAGCAAAACAATTATCTTTGCCCAACAATGAGACTCAGAGTCGCAAAGTCAGAGTAAGAGTTCAAAAGTTCTAAGTTCAATGTTCAATGTTCAACGTTTATTAAATTGTATCAAAGCCGCGCGTCCAAGCGCATTCAAAACGATATGGTGGTTAGCTAAAATCATGGTTTTATCCTCATTCGTAATCTTGTTTCTGCAATATTTAGGTTTCATCGAATGGGTTTCTTATTGGCTCACTCCCATCTTTTCAAGTTTCGGTCTTCCAGGAGAAGCCACACTCGCATACGTGTCAGGATATTTCATCAATTGTTACGCGGCTCTCGCCGTGATAATGTCGTTAGATTTAACTACACGAGCCACGACAATTTTATCGGTCATGATTCTATGTTCTCACAATATGATTATCGAAACTATGGTCCAGCACAAGACAGGCTCTTCTATATTGAGAATAGTGGTAATCAGGACATTATCGGCTTTCATCTTAGCTTGGGTTTTAAATAGAATAATGCCCGGAAGTTTTGAAGCCACGACCCTCGTCGATAACATTCAAGAGAAACTGACATTCATGATTATGTTGAAAGACTGGTTTTTCAGGACATTGAAGAACATCGTCATGATGGTTGTCTTGGTTTATCTCCTGACATTATTACAAAAGATTTTGACAGAATTCGGCATCATAGAATATATATCAAGATTTTTGAAACCTATTATGATATTCTTCGGATTGTCGCCCAAGACATCGTTTTTATGGTTGGTTTCCAACACCTTAGGATTGGCCTACGGAGCTGGCATCATGATAGAGGAGGTTGAAAAAGGCGAGACAACAGAAGAAGAAAACGATCTTTTAAACCATCACATAGCAGTGTCGCACAGCAACTTAGAAGATTTATTACTCTTCACTGCTGCTGGTGGCGCATATCTATGGATGCTCATCTCACGCTGGCTGATGTCGTGGGTGTTAGTTTGGGAAAGGAAATTTGAGAAGCTATTCAAAGACTTCTTACCAGCTCGCCGATAGAGGAAATCGCGACAATCTCGACATCAAATTTCGATTTGTCGATGCCTCGCAGATTATATTTCGAGATAAAAATCTTCTCCATTCCGAGTTTGTCAGCTTCGGCGATGCGGGCTTCTATTCTGTTGACGGCTCGTACCTCGCCCGAAAGTCCCACTTCTGCAGCGAAAGCATATCTGTTGCTGATAGCGACATCTTCATTAGACGACAATACAGCAGCCACTACAGCGAGGTCTATGGCAGGATCGTCGACGCGCAAACCACCCGCGATATTAAGGAAAACATCTTTCGAGGAAAGTCGGAATCCAGCTCTTTTTTCCAACACGGCGAGCAACATATTGAGACGTCGTGCGTCGAAGCCCGTGCAGCTACGCTGCGGAGTGCCGTAAGCTGCAGTGCTGACGAGAGCCTGAGTCTCTATCATCATCGGACGCAAACCTTCCAAAGTAGCGGCCACGCTGATTCCGCTCACGTTTTCCTCTCTCTGCGAAAGCAAGATCTCACTCGGGTTAGAGACTTCGCGTAATCCGTTGGCATTCATCTCGAAGATACCGAGTTCGGAAGAAGAACCGAAACGATTTTTTATTGTACGAAGCACACGGAAACCATAATGACGATCGCCTTCAAACTGAATGACGGTGTCGACGATATGTTCAAGTATTTTAGGACCAGCTATGGTTCCGTCTTTAGTGATATGACCTATAAGAAACGTCGGGATATGAAGGCTTTTCGCCATCTTGTTCATCTCAGCCGCCGTCTCGCGAATCTGGCTTATGCTGCCGGCAGTGGAATCTACCATCGCCGACTCCAATGTCTGTATCGAGTCTATGATGACGATATCGGGTTTCACGTCTTCGATATGTTTTATAATATCTGAAGTGTTGGTCTCGGTCAAGATGATGCAGTTTTGGTTGTTGATTCCGATACGTTCGGCACGCATTTTTATTTGCTGAGCGCTTTCTTCGCCAGAGACATAAAGTATTTTCTTATCTTTAAGATTAAGAGCGACTTGCAACAAAAGCGTCGATTTTCCTATACCAGGTTCACCGCCGAGTAATATGAGAGAACCTGGCACGAGACCGCCGCCAAGAACACGATTCAGTTCCTCACATCTCATGTCGATACGAAGTTCTTTGGCAGCACTGATTTCTGAAACCGGAACAGGCTTCGACTTCATCTCATTCGAGAAAGATTTACCCGAAGATTTATTGTCTTTCCCCATCGCAACAGTCTCTTCCACATAGCTATTCCACGCGCCGCAACCAGGACAATGACCAATCCACTTAGGTGACTCATTACCACACTCTTTACAGTAAAAAACAGTCTTAATTTTTGCCATAATTCTCAATTTTATTTCCTTACAAAAATACTAAAAACTTTTATAGACGTTTGCTTGACTTATATTATTATTTATTATAATTTTGTGCTGTTTTTTTTGAAAAATTTAAAATGTTTTGATATGAGGAAAGTTTACATTTTCTTAATTCTTTTCCTTGCTTCGAGCTTAGGTCTTAAAGCACAGGAGATTAATGTCTCGGGGTTTGTAACTTCAGCCGAAGACGGTTTTGGCTTACCTGGCGTGACAATTCAGGTCAAAGGTACCACAAATGGAGAAGTCACTGGCATTGACGGAGATTATTCCATAAAAGTCAATTCTAAAGATACCTTGCAATTTTCTTACGTAGGATATCAGACACAAGAGATTCCTGTTAATGGCAAGAACAAGATCGATGTCGTGATGAAGACAGATGCCATGTTGTTAGACAATGTTGTCATTACAGCTTTAGGTATCAAACGTCAGAAGAGAGAGTTAGGTTATGCCACAGAAGACATCAGCGGTGAAGACCTGACACGTTCTGGCAGCGATAACGTCATCAATTCTTTGAGCGGTCGTGCTGCCGGTGTTCAGATTATCACCAGCGACGGTGTTGCGGGAGGTTCATCTCGTATCGTCATTCGTGGTAACAACAGTATCTTCGGCGACAACCAGCCACTTATCGTCGTTGACGGTGTTCCTATGACCAACGAAGGTGGCGTTACCGGTTGGGACGGCGGACAAGACTGGGGTACTGCGCTCAACAATATAAACCAAGAAGATATTGAAGACCTTAACATCTTGAAAGGACCTACAGCAGCCGCTCTTTACGGTGCTCGAGGCGGTAACGGTGTGGTGCTTATCACAACGAAAAAAGGTAAGAAACAACAAGGTCTCGGCATCAACTTCTCATCAACATACAAGTTGACAACACCTTACGGATACCGCGACGTTCAAGACAAATACGGTGCAGGCGGTCCTGTGTCGTTCCTGACACCAACATTAACACAAGACGAAAACGGCAACTACGTCTATAACGGCAACTACAGCTTAGACAACGGACCAGAAGGCGAGCCTACCAACACCACATTCGGTTATTATGGCGGTGCCGTCTCTTGGGGTCCTGTCATGGACGGAACAACAATGTTATGGTGGGACAGCGTCATGAGAGATTACACTCCTCAGCCTGATAACCTCAGCATGTTGTATAAAAACGCTCACTCGTTCACCAACAACGTATCTTTCCAAAATGCAGGCGACTTCGGTTCTGTCAGAGTCTCTGTCACCGACGACCGTTCCGACGCTATCATCGACAACTGTAACTTAAGACAGACAACATTCAACGTCGGTTCTATGTTGAATATCTCCAAGAAAATCAAAGCCGACGTCTCTTTCACATATTTCGACTACCATCGTCTCAACTCACCAGTCCTCGGCGAATCGTACAGCAACTTCAACAAAGGTCTTCTCTATAGCTGGCCAAGAAGCTGGAAAGGCATCGAATCGACGACATACGAACAAGCCGACGGCTCGATGACAGAATGGGGCAACTATCCTTTCCAATATATCAACGCCAACACATTCTGGAGCTTCTACAACAACAACACAACCCTCGATCGTGACAAAGCTTACGGTTCACTCCGTTTGACATACGACATTACCGATTGGTTGACATTCGCTGGTAAAGCAGCACTCGACTTCAGCTTAGACCAATATGAGACCAAAAACAAACCTTCTGCAGTAGACGGAATGACAGGTGGTTATTACAAACAAAACCTGTCGAGAGACTACACACTCGATGCAGACTTCCTTTTCACTGCTCATAAAGAATACATCTTCGGTTCTTTGTTTAATGCAAGACTCTCTTTCGGTGGTGAACGCTACTACAGAAACATGTACGGCATGTGGGCTGGCACAGGAACATGGGCTTACGAAGGATTATACACATTCTACAACTACTTAAGTGGAGCCGCCAACCCTATCACAACAAGCATGTTGCCAGGCGAGTCGCGTTATGAGAAACAAGTCAATTCGTTATACGGATTCTTGAACATCTCTTATAGGAACTTCCTCTTCATGGACTTCACCGGAAGAAATGACTGGTCATCGACATTACCGATGGACAACAACAGCTACTTCTATCCATCAGCAACCTTGAGTTTCATCGCTACAGAAGCCTTCAAGATCAACTGGGGTCCTATCAGCTTCTTGAAATTGAGAGGCTCTGCCGCTATGACGGCAAGCGACGACAATCCTTATCAGTTGGATTTCACATATAACACAGGCTCTTTCGGAGGTCAGCTCTCAGCAACACTTCCAACACAGGTGCCACCACTTCAGTTGAAACCACAACGTCAACGCTCATTCGAAGTCGGTCTCGACCTCGGTTTGTGGGATAAATTCAACATGGACTTCACATACTACGACATCTACTCATGGGATCAGATCCTCGCATCTCCAATAGCAGTTTCGTCGGGTGCAAGCACAGCTCGTATCAATACAGGTATCGTGACAAACAAAGGTATCGAAGCCATATTCAACTATAACGTATTCCAAAAACCTGACAGCTATCTTCAATTAGGTTTGAACTTTGCAAGAAACACCAACCGCATCGTCGACTTAGGTGGTGCTGACATGTACATCTTGTCGGAAGTCTGGGGCTCTAACGGTCCTGCTATCGCTGTTCAAGAAGGCGAAGAATACGGAACAATCTATGGTTGGGATTATGTCTATCAGACAGAAGTGAACGGCGAAGTCGTCGGACCTTTCTATGATGACAACGGCAACCCACTCCCGCTTCTAAACGCTGAAGGCACAGAATATCTCAAGACAAACCAACGTGTTCCTGTTGGCAACTGCGCTCCTTTGGTAACAGGCGGTATCAACTTGAAATATAGCTACAAAAACTTATCAGTATATGCTTTGATAGACGCTAAACTCGGTGGTCAGATCTACTGCGGTTCTTACGTCATCGCAATGCAGACAGGTCAAAGCAACGAGACATTATACGAACGTGAAGGTAACGGATTACCACTCTACGACAAAGAAGGCAACTTCATGGGTAACTACGGCGTCGTATTGCCAGGCGTTTACGTAAATCCTGAGACTGGCGAAGCAACAGAAAACCAAGAAGTAGTACATTATTATTATAACTACATGCCTAACTTCGGCGGTTGGGGCAACTACCTCACAACTCCGGGTATCGTAAACAACACTTGGATTAAAATGCGTGAAATAACAGTGAGCTACAACTTCCCTAACAGAATACTTGAAAAGCTCAAAGTGTTCCAAAACGCTTCTATCTCATTGACAGGCCGTGACTTATTCTACTTCTATAAATCATTGCCAGACAACATCAATCCGGAAGGAACTCTCGGAACAGGTAACGCCCAAGGTCTTGAATACGGTTCATTCCCTATGACTCGCTCATTCGTCGTATCACTTAGATTCGGTCTTTAATAAATAGGAGAAAAAAATATGAAAAAGAACATCTTAAATCTTAAAAATATATTCTTCGCATCAACAATAATAGGTGCTCTCTTCTTAGGTTCTTGTACCAAAGGCTTCGAGGAAATGAATAAAAACCCGATGAATCCTACAGGTACCGACATAGGACCACTCTTCAATGGCGTGCTAAGCAGTCTTACTTGGATCGGCAACGAACAATTCTATCTCAACAACGAGATCTTCTATCCTGAGACAGAACTCGGCGCTCTCACATCTGAGGCTTGGGGTAACACCAGCATCGGCGTCGACGCAGTATGGAATAACTACTACCTCGCTCTCGCCAATATTCACGACATCGACAAACGCTTGGACGAGATGTGCACATCAACAGGCGACGATGAGATTGATGATAAAGTCAGAGCTCAACTTATTGTAGTAGAGGCTTTCAAGACTTTCAAAGTAACAGATATGTTCGGCGACATTCCTTACTCTGAAGCCGGCTACATCTGGTACGACACGGAGGCTAACAGAAAACCAAAATACGATTCACAAGAATCAATCTATAAATCTTTATTAAAAGAACTTGCCTGGGCAAGAGATATCTTGAGCAACGGTTTAGCTACGACATCTTCGGGCAACGCCTACTATTCTCTCGGAGCATACGACGTGATGTATCATAACGACTATTACAAATGGTCTAAGATTGCCAACTCCTTGATTTTACGTCATGGTTTGAGAATGTATGAAAAAGACGAAGAATTCGCTAAGCCTTTATTGGTTGAAGCTTTCAACAAACCAGTCATCGACGATTATTATTACAGTGGCAACGGTGCTTTCGCCATGTGGCCTCAATATCTCGGCAGTCAATTCGGCGATCAAGGCTGGTCGTTCAGAGAACACAAAAACTTAAGAATGGGTGAGACGGTATTCGCTCAGATGTCGAAGCCGACAAACACAGCCGACAATGAAATCTTCGACCCGAGAGTCTACATCTTCTTCGACACCAACAACAAAACTGCAGATTATCCTAATGGTGCATGGAGAGCTTATCCTCAACTGAGAGATGCTAACACTCCTACAGAAGGCGGAACACCTTACTCATCAGCAAGAGACAAGAACTATGCTTTCAAAGGTCCAGCTTGCTTGTATTCTCCATTCAACTTCTATCTCATCCGCGACCATGTCTTCGTGCCACAGATCTTGATAAGCCCAGCAGAAATCAGCTTCGTAAAAGCCGAACTCGCAGCTAAAGGCATCGTTCCCGGCGGTCTCAACGGCGGTCCTTTCAGCGCAGAAGGCTTCTTGAATAAAGGTATCGAATTGTCGTTCAATATGTGGTTACAACTCCCAATCTACGGAACCGATGCTACATATAAATATGTATATCCAGAACTACAAACTATTTTAGATGGTGGCGACCTATATTCTATTTCCACAGCTTACGCTTCAAAAATAACTAACGAAATGATTCATAGTAATGAAAACTTCAAAGGCGATATGAATGCCTATTTGGAAATCATTTATCAACAACGTTGGTTAGACTATTTCCGCCAAGCTAATGAAGCATGGAACCTCGCCCGCCGTACAATGGGAACAGAAGCGACAACACCTACAACGATAAATCATCAAAAACTCGTGACATACAGATTGCCTTATCCTCAATCGGAAGTCACTTATAACTATGATAATTATAACGAACAAGTAAAGAAAATGAAACATGGTGACACCAGAGAAACAAAAGTCTGGTGGATGGAAACAGAAGATTAATAACCTAAATATTCATAACAATGAAAAAATTATTTTTAGCATTATCATTGATATTATGTTTATCTTTCTTGAATGCACAAGAAGAATACATCATCGACTTCAATGACTATAAAACAGGAACACAATGTCTTAACGGACAAGACAATTGGAGCACTCATTATCAGACAGCTGGTACTTCTGCCGACTTTGACGTCGATTATACTGGTAATGGTTTGTTATCTCCCGATGAAAGCGTCGCTATATTTTATCCTTACGGCGGTGCTGGCATTGGTAGAACAGCTACTCGTAAAGCAAGTGAGAACTTCGGTTTCAACTTCAAAAACGGTGGTATCATCGACCTCGAATTCGATATGCTTTCATGTTGGTGGGGTGCTTATGTCGGTGTTGGCTTCGATGCTGACGGCGACGGTCATATACTTCAAGGCATGACAGACGGTGACGGTGGCATTTACCTCAGAGTGGCTGGCAGCGGCAACGAAAATCACCCTAACATCTTGCTTCCTAACGGTAAAAATGTTGCAATAGCCAACTACCAACAAACCAACTGGGCTCGCTATAAAATGTCGTTCGACTTCTCAGCTTACGACGGCGCAGGTTCTTTGACAGTGTTCGTTAAAGACTTCGACGGAAAGGACTGGGGCGAATGGACACAACTCGCTGAAGCTACAGAACTTAACATGGGTTTGACACCAGGCTCAGGCGACTATCGCGACTACCAAGTATGGGACGGTATCTTCATGCACAGCCAAGGCGCAACAGGTGCCTTCGACAACCTCCTCGTACGTCAAATGCCTCCTGGCAACGTTCAATATATCAACTTGCCTGACATCCCAAAACAGTTGACAATCAACCCTCCTTATACTTTAAATGCAACAACAACATCTGGTCTCCCTGTCTCCTTTGAATTAATAAGCGGTCCTGCAACTATCGAAGGTAACATCTTGACTCTTACAGGAGAAACTGGTACTGTCACATTAAAGGCTTCTCAAGAAGGTAACGACAACTGGCTCCCTGCTCCTGACGTGATTAAAACATTCGAAGTAATCGACCATACAGCTTATCCAACCGACATCACAATCCGTCGTCCTTACGATTCAACAAATGTATATCTCCCTGAACTGAAAGCTATCGTCATCAGCACAAGTCTTCAGGTAGAACATGCCGACGCTCTTCATTTTGAAAAAGTTATCTGTATTATCAACGGAGAAGAAATGGAATTGAACACTATCTATCCTGATGATCCAAACAACGGTTATTACTACTGCTATTGGACTCCTTCAGAATATGGCGAACACAACATGACAGTCTCTGTTACGACTTCTGGCGGTAATGTGACAGAAAAATCTTCAACATTCACAATCACCAACGAATATGATAGCATCAATGTTGTAACTTTCGATGGCGACCTCAAATGTACTCCATCAGTTCACTCGGCCAAAGGTAATTTCGTCATGCCAACACACGTAGGTGCTTTCAATAACATCAAAGCTCATTACGAACATAACTGTATCGATGGCAACTGCGACCCATACGACCGTGTCGGTGGCGTTAAAGTTAGAAACTATCGTGGCGAATGGATGGAACTCTTCCGCTATACAACACCTTTCGGAGTAGAATGTGAAGATTATGTGGACGTAACTGACTACACCTCAGTACTTCAAGGTTTGGTGGAATTTGAACTCTACTTCGAATCATGGGACGGTAGCGGCTATGAACCAACACTTACCTTCGAAATGGCAAAAGGCACTCCAGAATATAACTACATCAACGTTGAAGAATTATGGTTCGACATATATCCTTTCGGCGACTATGCAAAAAAACAACCAGTGCCACCAGTAAAATACTTCTTCGCACCTAACACAGAAGCAGCTAAATTGAAACTCACCACGACAGGTCATAACTGGAGCAGTGGCGCCAACGGAACAAACAATACAGGCAACGCAGCTGAGTTCTATGAAGCAACACACAACATCAATATCAACGGTGAAAAAGCCTTCGACCAACATTTGTGGAGACAATGTAATCCTAATCCTGCAGGTTGCCAACCACAAAACGGAACATGGGAATATTATCGCTCAGGCTGGTGTCCGGGCAGCATCTCTATGGTTTGGGATTTCGATATAACAAAATACATAAGCACAGGCTACGCCGACCTCTTCTATGAATTCGACCCTAATTATTTAGACGAATGTCACCCAAATCACCCTAACTGCAAAGACGGTTTCACCTGTCAAAAATGCGACGCTCCAGATAACCCAGTCTTAAGAGTATCAGGTAAAGTTTTGTCTTACAGTAACGTAGTGGAAGTATTGACAGAAGTTCCTGCTGTCGTCGATAGAGAATCTTTCAATGTTGACATCTTCCCTAACCCAGCAAATACAACCCTTAACTTCTCTTCAGATTATGAATATGGCAAATTGAGCGTCCTCATCGTAAATGCACAAGGTCAAGAAGTTAGAAGATTCACCTTCAGCGGCAACAGAAGCATTGACGTCTCTGACCTATCAAGCGGAATCTATTTCGTCAAAATCTTAGGAAACACAATGAAAACTCAAAAGATAGTTATAAAATAATTTACAGTTTACAATTGTAGAGACGTACAAATTACACCGATGAAATTAACAATCTGTAATTGATACGTCTTGACAGTGAAGAATGAACAATGTACAATTAAAAAACACGCCTCGATGAAATATCGGGGCGTTTTTTATGTAAAATAATAGACTTGATATACTATCTATTTTATATTTTTATTATACTTGCATAAGTTTATTGCTTGTATTTAATTATTATAAAATAATCGTGTTATGAGACAGAGATTTATTCTATTTGTCATACTGCTCATGATAGTAGGTGACATCAGGGCTCAGTTGCACCCGGAAGCAACAATCGACATTAATAATATCAAAACCACCTTGTATGGTACTGGTAATTTCTTCCGATATAGAGGCAACTATATAGGAGATTACGGTTATCATGTCCCTGCCGACGGCATTCCTGGAACTATTTACCAAAATACATTATGGATTGCTGGCTTGGATGAAGAAGACAAAATTCATTGCGCCGCCGTACGTTTTAACCAAAATGGAGAAGACTTCTGGTCGGGACCACTTCGCACCACCGATGCTTCAACAGATATTTATGCTACCATGGACTTTCATCATGTGTGGAAAATAAAACGTTCCGACATCGATGCCATCATCAACAAAACTATCACAGAAATCCCGGAAGATATCCTCACATGGCCAGCTCACGGTAACACAGATGACGGCTATGCTCAAAACCTCGCTCCTTTCGTAGATACCGATGGCGACGGTATTTATGACCCTCAAAAAGGCGACTATCCTGACATACTCGGCGACATGGCTCTTTATTGTATATATAACGATAATTATGCCTCTCACACAGAATCTGAAGGTGAGGCTCTTGGTGTAGAAATACATTGTATGCTCTACGGATTCAACGCTCCTGACGACGAGATTCTCAACAATACTCTCTTCATGCGCAACTGGATTTACAACCGTTCCGCTAACACATATAAAGATGTATATGTTGGATATTGGACCGACTTTGACCTTGGTTTCTATGGCGACGACTTCGTTGGTTGCGATGTTGAACGTGGCTATTATTATTGTTACAATGGAAATACCGTAGATGGCTATGGTGAACCTGAAGCATACGGAACAAATATCCCTGCTCAATTGATGATGATTCTCGGCGGTCCTGAGATGGATCCTGACGGTTTGGATAATCAAAAATATAATCCTGAAACAGGCGAAAACAACAACGAAAGTATAAACGGTTTGAATTTCGCCGATGGTATCGTTGACAACGAACGCTTAGGCATGACAGGCTTTATCTATCATGAAAATAATAATGATGTAAACGGTGTCCCCGAAAATGCACAAGAATATTATAACCTGATGAAAAGTCTGTGGAAAAATGGTGAGAAGATATACTTTGGTGGCAACGGTGTTTCTGGCATAGATGGCGTGACTGACGTTCCTTGTAAGTTCATGTTCCCTCACGACTCCGACCCTTCCAATTGGGGAACTGACGGTATCAATCCAGAAATGGAATATCTATGGAGCGAAGAGACAGGCAACAACGGCTCACCTAATAATCCACACGACACAAGAGGCTTGGCATCATCAGGTCCTTTCACATTTAACCCAGCTCAAGTGCATGTCATCGACAGAGCTTACATCACCTGTTGGACAAACACAGGAGTTACTTTCAATGGAGATATTTGGGACGAATGGGCTGACCATATAAGAAATTATTTTATCAATAATTTAAACAAATAAGATCATGAAAAAATATATATACATCATAACATTTGTTCTCTTAGGAATGAATCTGAATGCCCAGAGCATCTGGGACGGCAAACGCGAAGCAATAAGAAAAGGTAGCGGTACAGAAACTGACCCGCATCTTATCGAAAACGCACAGAATTTCGCATGGCTATGCTACCTCATCAACCATGATTATACAGAATGGACCGAAGGAAAATACTTCCTGCTGACAACCGACATCGACCTTAACGGCAACGAAGATAATCAATGGATTCCTATCCTCGCTGGAGTACATCACGATGGAAAACTTAACATAAATATAGACGGTGGCGGTCATAAAATATCTGGTCTTTACATCGACAACAGCTCTGAAATAAAAGATGAAAACGCAGTTTGGTATAGCACTTCCGCATCGTTGTTCACCGACTTAGGTTCATCATGTGTTAAAAATCTTTATGTGGAAGGTTCAATTCATATTGACGACATAACATGCGCTGGTATTGCCGGATCATCCTCTAACATTATTGAAAACTGCAAAACTAATGTAGATATAGAAACAAATAGCGATGCCGCAGGTTTCATCGCTTATCCAAAAAGTGGCTCTGAAATCAAAAATTGCTACAACATCGCTAATATCAAAGGTAACTTTACTGGAAGTATCGTCAGTAATGGTCAGACAAAAATTGAAAATTGTTATAATACAGGTAATATCGAAGGTGGCGAATACTTTGGCGGCATAGCAGGCGCTATCTTAGGCAGTAGCAATTATGTTAAAAATTCTTATAATATCGGTCAGATTACAGCATCAGAATCGACAAAAGATTTTGGTGGCATCATCGGAATGACTAAGGCTAAAATAGAAAATTGCCACTATCTTAACACTTGTGTTGAAAATGCAAATAAATACGGTGAAGCTCAAACAGCCGACTTCATGCGCTCACAAGACTTTGTCAATCTATTGAACAAAGACACCGACGTATGGTGTTTCGATGATGATAATATCAACGACGGCTATCCTGTTTTATCAACAAACAAAAATCTCGGTTTAGAACAAATATTCAGTGAAGACAATGCCATCGCGATATTCCCAAATCCAGCAACTGATTATATCAATATTAATGGCGAAATAGTCTCTTATAGAATATATGGTATCACAGGAAATGTTGTTGAAAGCAATGTAAATATTTATAACAACAATGTAAATATTTCAGTATCAGACTTCACATCAGGAATTTATTTCGTAAGATGCGTTATGCGAAACGGCAACTCCGTCACTAAGAAAATAATTATACAATGATAATTCATAATTCATAATTCATAATTCATAATTCATAATTCATAATTCATAATTCATAATTCATAATTATAAAAAACGCCTCGAAATTTCATCGAGGCGTTTTTTTATGACACTAACTCTG
>JAZOCI010000167.1:0-39043 GCA_045596465.1 Bacteroidales bacterium
GTAATAATCAGCGAAGGCATTAGCTATATCGCCGGTTCCCACTCCTACCAAAATATTCTCTTTAATAATATTCAGTGACGCCTTGATATATTCAATACGTTGAAATACAGAGCTTCCGTTAGCATTGCCGTCTTTTTTATAATTACCATAAGCTACCATAACTTTCATAATCCTCGTCTTGAACCCCGGATTCTCAATGTAATTATAATTGGCGACGCCATTTTCTATATTCCTTACATCATCATCGGTGAGACTCGTTACACCTTCAGCATCTTTTCTTAAATCTTTAGATGTGAGATAACGCACCAAAGCATGATAGCCGTCATCATTTTCGCTGTTAATTTTTTTAACACTTCGCTTATTCCAGGCTTCTAACATCTCATTTTTTGCAAGATATAAACCCACATACCTCGCATCCTCTACGCCGTAATGTATTGTGTCGAAATCGTATGGATTACCCAACTTCGTATGCGTATCTAATTGTGTAACATCTACCTTAGCTGGATTATTGTACGTGCAAACAATACGACAAGGTATATATATAACAGCAGCTGCTACCACTACAATCGCTACTACCAAACAAATTTTAACATATCTATATCGGCATCTGCTCATGACAAGATAAATCGACAGCAAGACACATAACGAGACTATTATCAAGACACCAACAAACGACTCCAAAATTTTAATCTGCCATAAAAACCATAATATCAAAAATACTATCAAGATTTTTATCGCTACATTATAATTCCTTTTGACAAGAAAATATCCTAATGTAAAAATCGAAAATACGATGCAAAGCGAAACCCTGATATGACTGACGAAAACAGATAACTCTCTGACATCTATGAAGTCGCGGCGGAAAAACTTTATCGCCGCAAGTATTGTGACAAAGAAAACAGAACTTATAAAAAACCACAACACAGTATCGAACTGCTTGCGATTCAAAGGTTTCATGGTAGAGATAATAAGAGGAAATACCAATAAGGGTAATTTTATCCTTATGTCTTTAAAAGCGTATTGAAAATCAGAAGTGTATATCAAACCTACAAAATGTAACAAATACATCGACACCATCACGACAGCGACTTTATTATGAATAAAATCGTTGAAACGTGTTTTGATGTTATTCCATATTCCTTTGAAAGATACAGCAATACGAGATGTTATCCTACTTAAAAACGGTTTCTCCAGAAACATATTATTGATAGCCCGCATGTCGAGACCGACGAGCAACCACAAGGCGAGGAGATAAAACTGCGATACGCTCAAACCGAACTTCGATGTCGGCAGAAATATCGCAACCAATATCAGTCCAACCAAATAGAAATAAGTTCCCGTTTTACCGTATTCAACTTTCATAAATAATTGTTAATTATTAGTCACACGTCCGTATGACTCTACATGAAATACAATTCTTAATTGTACATTATTAATTGTTAACTTCTTTTAGTATTGTTTCGTATTCGTTTTTACCATTAGAATTAAGAAGTATCTCGACAGCTCTATTTAACTCAGGATCATCTTTTAACGCACTGATAATACGTCCTTTCTGGAAATAATAACGACCCACGATTTCCATCTTAAGAATATCGGAAATCTCATCTTTATTGTTAATCAAATCGTTATCTTTATGACTTTTCAATTCGCTTTCCAACATATCAAATTGTTCCTTGATATTATCGTAATAACCTTCAGTTTTAGCTGTTTTCACCAACTCTTCAAAATCCTTCTCGCTCTCCGAAGTGTATTTGAAATCTTGTGATTCAACGAATTTTACGAAGTCGTTATATATCTCGTCAGTGATTTCAAATTCTTCAGGTTTAGCTATCGTCTTATGTTCTCTATAAAATTTATTGGCATATTTGAAGACCATATTCTGGGCATAAAGGTGAGCCGTTATTGTAGAAAGCATCTCTGGTTCTATCTTCACATCTGGTTGAATACCATGACCTTCATATACAATCCTTCCGTTAGCTGTTCTAAACTCAGGACCGAGAGTGTCGTTCTTGGTCAGAGTGTCGTTTTTCGCTTTTTTAGAATAGTCGATTTCCTGAATACAACGTTTACTTGGGATATAATATTTAGCTATAGTCACTTTCATCTGAGTATTGTAGCTCATTGGTAAGATATTCTGCACTAAACCTTTACCGAATGTTCTTTGACCTACTATCACACCTCTGTCGAAATCTTGTATCGCGCCCGAAACTATTTCGCTTGCCGACGCGCTCGATTCATTCACGAGAATTGCGAGAGGTATATCAATATCTTCGGCATCATGTTTTGTATAATAATTTCTGTTTTGGTCGGAAGTCTTACCTTGAGTATAGACAACGAGTTTATTTTTAGGTACGAAGATATTCACAATATCGACAGCTTCGTTGAGCAAACCACCGCCATTACCTCTAAGGTCGATGATAAGACCGTTAAGGTCGTTTTCGGATCTCATTATCAAAAAAGCCTCCTTCAGTTCTTTGGCAGCGTCTTTAGTAAATTGATTAAGAATAATATATGCAATTCCGCCATCAAGAACAGTGTAATAAGGAATATTATCGATTTTAATTTTCTCACGCGTCAAAGTCTTGGTGATAATGTTTTTCTCGCCTTCGCGTCTTATCTTAAGCGTAAGCTCCGAACCTGGCTGACCTTTAAGCAGTTCGCTCACCTCGCTGACAGATTTCTTCTCCGTATTGACGCCGTTTATTTCCACAATCGCATCGCCTGGAAGCAAGCCTGCCTTATGGGCTGGGAAATTTTCGTAAGGCTCGGAAATATGCACGTTATCATCATAATATTGAATGATAGAACCGATACCACCATATTCTCCCATCGTCAGAAGTCGCACGTCTTCAATCTCCGACTCAGGAATAAACACCGTGTAAGGATCTAATTCTCTGAGCATTGCATGAATCGCAGTCTCGTTCAACTCAGCAGGATTTATCTCATCAACATAATTCATATTAAGAAGTTTCAACACATTATTATATATGTCGATGCTCTTTGAAATCTCAAAGTTATTCTGTTTCTCCTGAGAAAAAGATATTGTTGGAACCAACAACAATACGAATAATAATAATTTAAATCTATTCATAGTTCATAATTCATAATTACCTAATTTATTAGACGCACCAATTACATCGCGTTTATTTTCATAGGTGTAATATGTCACGTCTCTACAATTCATAACTCCTAATTCCTAATTAATCAAGGAACCGGATCATAACCACTTCCGCCCCAAGGGTTGCACGACAAGATTCTCTTTATAGTGAGCCAACCGCCTTTGATGGCGCCATATTTTCTTATCGCTTCTATACCGTAATTGGAGCAAGTCGGTGTGTATCTGCAATTTCTTCCGATGAATGGTGACAGAGTGACTTGGTAGATACGTATCAGCAGTATCAAGAATTTAGCAGGTAGTTGTGTTATCGTTTTCATGCGAAAAGTAATTACCGTTCAAACGCAAAGATAGCTGTTTTATTTTCTTTTCTATCTCTTCGTACGATAAAATTATCGTTGCCGTATAAACAAGCGCAAGGTCGAAAGTGATTTTCTGCTTGTCACATTTAACAATCAGTTCAGATTTATTTTTCCGCCAAGCCTCACGGACGAGTCTTTTTATCTTGTTACGTTTTACCGCGTGATGGAATCTTTTCTTTGACACTGAGACGAGGAAACGAGGCAGTGGAGGTTGCTCATTATCAGAAAGATGCTTATAAACAACAACACGAAAAGGGTAAAAGTTAAATCCCTTACCCTTTTCGAATAACATCTGTATGTCTTTCTTTTTATATAAACGCTGTTCTTTCGGCAGATTGTTCCGAGACGTCATGTCGCAGCGTCCGTTACCTTCGTTCATCGAAATTATTTTTTCTTAGCTTTCTTGATCTCGTTAGCGATAAATTCCTCGATTGCCATATTCATCGACGGACATGATGGCGTCGGAGCGCTGAAGTTCAAAGTGAAGCCGGCATCGGTGATGGCTTTACATGTCGACTGTCCGAAACCGCCTATCGCGACATTTTCATCTTGGACGAAGTCAGGGAAATTAGTCTTAAGCGACTCTATACCAGCAGGGCTGAAGAACACCAACATATCATATTTTGAAATATCGATGTGCGACAAATCGGCAGATACGGTACGGAAGATAACAGCTTTTGTGTAATCGAAGCCTGCTTCCGTGAGCATTCCGTCGTGATCTTCTGTCACAAGATTTGAACTTGGCAAGAAAAATTTCTCTTCCTTATGTTTTTTCATCACCTCAACGAGGTCGGCAAAAGTCTGCTTACCGTAGAAAATCTTTCTCTTTCTGTATTGAATATAACGTTGAAGATATAATGCTGTCGACTCTGAAACGCAAAAATATTTTAAGTCTTCTGGAATGGTATAACGCATTTCTTTTGCGATGCGGAAGAAATGATCTATAGTATTACGACTTGTTAAAATTATTGCAGTAAAATCGTTGAGTTTTATCTTCTCCTGTCTCAATTCGCTTGCCGTAACATCTTCTAACTTGATAAACTTCTCGAATTCGATGTTCACGTTATACTTCTTAATGATGGCTTCGTATGGTGTCTTTGCAACATCAGCGGGTTTTGGTTGCGACAAAAGGATTGATTTTATCTTCATCTACAATTTTATTTATCTTTTACTAATCACAAAAATACATCAATCAACAATATGATTAACAATATTTTAGATAATATTAATAACCATTTTGAATATCACCAGAACAGGTAAAATTTCAATTGTGCAAAGATACAAAAAAATATTTACAAAATTTAATTTTAATAACATTCGAGTTTCCATTAATAATTTAGCCAATCTCACGAAGAAAAAAGCGATTATTATCAAAGATGCCATTATCAAAAACACTTTGTAAGGATAAAAAAACAGCAATAAAATTATTGGTATCAACAAGGAATTACACATCGACATTACAGAAATATGCGAGCTAACGTGAATAACTATTAAGTTTTCCGACTTAAAAATCCAGCCGTAGAATGTCGTAAGAAGATAATTCAGAATAAATATTGTCGTAACTGACAAAAGTACATCTACAAAGAAATCGAAATTGGAATGCAAGAGATGATTTCCGCCATAGACAAGAATCGCTTTTTGAACTAAAAGTGAAATCATCAAGACGAAAGATACGACGACAAAGACCGAAGTCAGGTTCATAAACGAATTATTTTCACGTACCATTCTGTCGCCTGTCCTATTCTGAAACGGAGAAGCGACGCGCGAAACATTTCTTTGCGGAGAGAGAAATTTATTTGCAACAACCAATATCATCACGACAAACATTATCACGAAATTCCATGTCGCGCTGACGTAAGTCACTTCTCTTTCAACAGGACCTCGATAATCGACAGCTTGCTCTGTAACAAACTTAAAATCACTGTACAAGCCATGATTCTGAGCAGTCAATTCGCAATGAATCGAGTCGTTAGCAACAACAAAATCAACAGAATCCATGTCAAAATATTTTTCAGTTTTCAAATCCAAATTTCAATTTAAAATGTTTAGTTTGCAAATTTACATCATTGTTTTTTTTCTTAACAAATATTTAGATTTTTTTTTGAAATTTTAAAAATAGATTATTACCTTTGTAGTCCTGAAGAATTCAAATCTAAACCATTAAATATCATGGATCTTATAGAACAAATAAAACAAAACGCGCGTGAAAACAAACAACGCATCGTGCTTCCAGAAGGAGACGAAGAAAGGACAATAAAGGCAGCCGACCAACTCATCGCCGATGGCATCGCTGATGTAATTCTCATCGGACCTGCACTGAAAATCAAAGACATGGCTGTCGAATTAAATTTAAAGAATATCGACAAAGCTACTATCGTCGACCCGAAGAACAATCCCGACAGAGACAAATACGCCAACTTGCTTTTCGAACTTCGCAAGAGCAAAGGCATGACAATAGAACAAGCACAAGGCTTTGCAGAGAACTTCATGTATCTCGGCGTTCTAATGCTTAAAGCTGGCGACGCCGACGGTTTGGTCAGTGGCGCTCGTAGCACAACAGGCGACATGCTCCGTCCTGCATTACAAATCATCAAGACAGCTCCAGGAGTCTCTTGCGTTTCAGGCGCTTTCATCATGTTCCTGCCTAACGACAAATACGGAACCGACGGCAAGATCGTATGCGCCGACTGCGCCGTAACACCTGTCCCGACAGCAGAACAACTTGCCGAGATTGCAGTATGTACAGCCGACACAGCTAAGAACATCGCCAAGATTGATCCTAAGGTAGCGATGTTAAGTTTCTCAACAAAAGGCTCTGCAAAACATGAAGACGTCGACAAAGTCATCAAGGCTACCGAATTAGCAAAGCAGATGCGTCCTGATTTATGCATCGACGGTGAGTTACAAGCAGATGCCGCTATCGTTCCTTCAGTAGGCACAAGCAAAGCTCCGGGCAGCGAAGTGGCAGGCAAAGCCAACACATTGGTATTCCCTCGATTGGAAGTCGGCAACATCGCTTATAAACTCGTCCAACGTCTCGCTGGCGCAGAAGCTGTAGGTCCTGTCCTCCAAGGATTCGCAAAACCTTGCAACGACCTCAGCCGCGGATGTTCAATAGACGACATCTATAAGTTAGTCGCAATAACATGTAATCAGGCGATAGCGCAGAAGAATTCATAATTCATAATTCATAATTCATGATGCATAATGCATAATTGTAGAGACGTGTCGATGATACCAATGAAAATAAACAATATATCATTGATGCGTCTAAACAAGTAATACAAGATATAAATTTAACAAACATAATCGAATGAAAATTTTAGTTTTAAATTGTGGCAGCTCATCTATCAAGTATCAACTTTTCGACATCAACGATGAGAGTCATAATGTTTTAGCAAAAGGTATTTTAGAACGTATCGGACTCGAGATGGGCGAGTTCACTCACAAATGGAACGGCGAGAAATATTACGAGCAACTTCCTATTCCAAATCATACCGTCGGTATCAGCATAGTGCTTAACGCATTATTAGATGAAAATCACGGCGTGATAAAATCGTTAGACGAAATCGGCGCTGTCGGTCATCGTTTGGTTCATGGCGGTGAGAAATTCACTAAGAGCGTGCTTATTGACGAGAGCGTCATGGAACTCATGGAAGAACTCGTCGACCTCGCTCCTCTTCACAACCCAGCATGTATGGCAGGCGTGAAAGCTGTGACAGAATTACTTCCTAACGTAAAACAAGGCGGCTGCTTCGACACAGCATTCCACTCAACAATGAAACCTGCTTCTTACCTCTACCCTATCCCTTACGAATATTACGAGAAATATCGCGTACGTCGTTACGGATTCCACGGCACAAGCCACAGATTCGTTGCAGAAAACGCAGCTAAATTCGTAGGTAAAGACTGGAAAGACCAGAAAATCATCACCTGTCACCTTGGCAGTGGCGCTTCTATAGCAGCAGTACAAAACGGCGAATCGGTCGACACATCAATGGGTTTCACTCCTGTTGAAGGTCTTATGATGGGTAGCCGCACTGGCGACCTTGACCTCGGTGTCTTCATGTATATCGCTGAAAAAGAAGGCTATGACCTCAAACAGATGAACACTCTCGTAAATAAGAAGTCAGGTCTCATCGGCATCACAGGCGACAAACAAGATATGCGCGACGTAAATGCAGGCAAAGAAGCAGGCGACAAACGTGCTACTTACGCCTTCGATATGTTCAAACATCGCGTCAAGAAATATATAGGTGCTTACGCGGCAGTGATGAACGGCGTCGACATCATCGTCATGACCGGTGGCATAGGTGAAAACGCTTGGTTCATGAGAGGACCTATCTTACAAGACATGGAATATCTCGGCGTGAAAATCGACATGGAAATCAATAAAGGCTTGATGGGCGAAGCTCGCGTCATCTCAACACCTGACTCTAAAGTCACTGTCGTCGTGTTCCCAACAGACGAAGAATATATGATCGCTAAAGACACATACGACCTTGTGAAATAAGACGAAAGTCTAAAGTCTAAAGACAAAAGTTAAAGACGCTGCCTCGAATGAAGCAGCGTCTTTTTTAGCATTATTTCACCTTTCGACTTTAGACATTAGACCTTAGCCAATCGTAACAGTCTTCACCTCTTGCGAATCTTTCTCATCTAATGCGTGATATTGATATTCTACTTTTGAGAAGTCGATCTCTTTTAAATCTATTTTTCTTATAGCATTATTATAAAAAGTCTTGAAATAAACTTCTTTATTTGTCAGGTCGATGACGGAAGTCCATTGTGTCGCGCTTGGCATATCAGGGATTTCGTTCTCAGGGAAGTTCATACCGATAGGAATATCGAAGTTATTTAATATATGAAAACACTGAAGCATTGTCTCTTTAGGCGTCGCTAAAGTCGGAGCCGTCGCTTTGAAGAAAGCAGCTCTCACGAAGCGAGAAGGAGGCGTGAAGTCGCCAGGCAACCCAAGGAAACCATTGCCATGACCTATTGGATTTACCTTAAACTCATACATCTCTTGCGCTGGAGGATTCACAGGAGTGAGATTAATGTAATTGCTTAGATTGGTAAGATGCCATTGAAAACCGGGAGCATTGGTAATCACACCGACAGGATTATCATAGATATGAGGCACGCCCTCTTCAATCTCAATAACGATTTGCTTTCCGGAACTATCGCCGACTCTCCAATGTATAGCAGCCTCTTTGCCATCGCCACCCATGAGTGAGACGACACGCACCTTATTAATATTAGCCTTCACCTCCTCTACTGAAGCGAACTGCGACAAAAGCCACGATACAAATTGCAAGTCGGAAATCGTCGTGGAGTTATAATCCTCATCATACAGAAGATAACTGCCGTAGTTAGGATAATAGAACAAGCCTGCCGACAGACCCGCCTCATTGAGACCTTCCGCCACAAACTCTTTCTCTTGAACGGATAGACCTACATAACCGAAACGCGACTTAAACGTCATACCGTTTTTTCCTTTAGGCGTATACGAAGTCTGGCTGTAATTACGAGGCACCACGACATAGACACTGTTGAGGTTAGAGCCAGCCCACTCTATAGTACGAGCCTGGAAATAAGAACCATTAGCTGAAAACATAGAAATGCCAGTACAAGCATCTGCTTTGAAATAAAATGCGAAAAACAAAAACGCAATAACGAATAACTTTTTCATAATCTTTATATTTTTTCGATAGAAACAACTAAAGAAATGAAAAGTTTTATTATTGAACTAAGAACTTTGAACTAAGAACTAAGAACTAAGAACTTTGAACTTTGAACTTTGAACTTTGAACTTTAACACTGACAATGACTTATTGTCTTATACAAGCTCCATCACTCCATCACCCCATCACTCCATCACTCCATCACCCCATCACCCCATCACTCCATCACTCCATCACTCCATCACTCCATCACTCCATCACTCCATCACCCCATCACTCCACAACTAAAAAAGACGTGTCAATGATATATTGTTTATTTGCATTGGTATCATCGACGCGTCTCTACTTATAGTCTCATTGACTTATTGTCTTATGTCTGTAGACAAAAAAAAGACGCAAAGACTTAATATCTCTGCGTCTCTTTGACTTTATGTCATTGATTTATCTTACAACCAATTTTTCAACGATGCGGTTATTATCTTGTTGAATCATGATAAAATACACGCCTCTGTTAATATCGCTGACATTTATCGCTGTAATCTCTTCTGTTGTTACGACTTGTTTCACACAACGACCTGTCAAGTCTATAACGCTAACTTTCACGCTTCTATCTGATTTAACGAACAATTCTGAAGAGGCTGGATTTGGATAAATTTTGAATGTATCGTTATCCACTTCACCTAAACCAACTTCATCATTTCCATCATCATTTCCATCATCATTTCCATCGTCATTTCCATCATCATTTCCATCGTCACTGCCATCATCGTTTCCATCATCATTATTTTTCAAATCTGTAAAGATTCTTGAGATAAATATTTCACCGGAATCACCGCTATTAGTATATACGAATCCGCCGACCAAAAGTTTGTTTCCTTGCAATGCGAGCGACATGGTTCGGATTTCAACTTCTGAGAATGGGAATGCTACGATACCTTCTCCATTAAAAGACTCTTTCAGTTCTCCTTTTGTATCTAAGTTATAAACGTAGGCACGACTTGCCTGTGTATTATGATTATATGAATAGAATGTTCCGAACACTTGTCCGTCAGGAGCCACGAGCACTGCTTCGCAGTTATTCACACAGCCGTCACCTTCGAAAGCCTCGAATCTTGTAAATCCATCAGTACCGAATTCTTTATCGACTTTACCATCTTTTGTAACGCGTGTCACAAACGATTCATATCTTGGCAATTGTGAATCAGGATTTATTGAAGGGAGTTCGCTATGACCGCCAACTATTATATTTCCATTTTTTTGAATGCTCATAGAAGTCACAAATTCCGCATAGTCGCCTACATCCAAAAGCAACACTCCGTTATTTCCAAAAGACGTGTCCATTGTACCATTTGCCTTATATCTGCAGACAAAAGATTCATACGCATTTTCACTCGTAATTTTAGTTCCACCAACGATGATTTTACCGTTGCTTAAAATTTTAACATCATAGCCAAAAGAATTTCCGGCATCTTCCATTGCAAAGACAGCTGTTCCTCCTTTGCCGAAAGAATTATCCAACTTACCTTTTGCATTATAGCGTCTCACGAGCAAGGTATCGTTGAGATAACCAGCAACAACGACTCTTCCGTGAGAATCGACGTCAAGAGTTTCATAAACGACGCCCTTACCATATTCTGTTTCCACTACGCCATTGTCGCCAAAATCTGGGAATTCATAGCCATTTTCATCGAGACAAATCACGAAAGCCGTATTATTTTTCTCATCAAACGTATGACCTGCAATGTAAAGAAGGCCATCATTCGACAACACAGCCTTTTGTGCATAATTCATGTAGATACCTTCTCTAACTTTCATATACTTATAGCCATTTTCGCCATAAGATGTATCTAATGTTCCGTCGGAATTATGTACAGACACATAAATTGCATAGCTACTACCATCGGTTCTACTTCTACCGACAGTAACAAGTTTTCCGTCTTCACGCACTAACACAGATGCGATGAAATCATGAGATTTTGATGGGGCGAAACGGTATGTTCCATCTGTTCCGAAAATAGTATCAAACGTTCCTGGTTCTTCTTGTGCGAACGTCATAGTTGCAATACAAGCTAACAAAATTGTAAATAATTTCTTCATAGTTTTAGTTTATAAATTAGACATTTTTCATAATTAATCATGCTACAAATTTAATAAAAAAATCTAAAATCTTACAACAATTCAGGCATTTTTTAGCAAAAAAATAATTACTTTTGCAAAAACAGAAAAATCAATAATTCATGTCGTTACTAAGAGTAATTTTATCAATTATTTTTCCGCCATTAGCTGTTCTTGACAAAGGTTGCGGTTCCATATTAATCGTATTTCTTTTAACATTATGCGCCTGGGTTCCCGGAATAATAGCAGCATTAATCATATTGAATAAGAATTAATTTTGAGATGATAAAAGACGTTCGGAACATTTCCATCGAAGACTACAACTACCAGCTTCCTGACGAGCGAATCGCGAAATACCCTTTGAGCGAACGCGACGCTTCTAAATTATTGGTTTTAAGCAACAACGAGATAACGTCTTCACATTTTAAAAGCATAGGCGATTTTCTTCCTAAAGACTCCTTATTGATATTTAACGAGACCAAGGTCGTGAGAGCCCGCCTTCAATTCACTAAAGAAAGCGGCGCCGCCATAGAGATTTTCTGTTTGGAGCCTATCAGTGGCAGTGGCGACTATCAACTTGCGTTCAGTTGCAAATCGCCTTCGGTGTGGAAATGCTTGGTAGGAAATTCACGTCGCTGGAAAAATGAGTCGATAAGCCTACAAGTCAACGAGTTGACGAGACAACGAGAAGTTGTGTTATCTGCGAAGCGTTTGGAGAAAAACGACAACTATTCTGTGGTTGAGTTTTCATGGGAGCCTGCCGACTTAAGTTTCGCCGAGATTTTGGAATCCGCGGGCGAAATTCCGCTTCCGCCATATCTGCATCGCGAGGCTGAAGAATCGGACAGAGAACGTTATCAGACGGTCTTCGCGAAACACGAAGGCTCGGTGGCCGCTCCAACAGCCGGGTTGCATTTCACTAACGACTTGATACACGAATTAAAAGAGCGAGGAATCTGCTTTGAAGAAGTGACACTGCATGTCGGAGCAGGCACATTCCGCCCCGTCTCTTCCGAGACAATAGGCGAACATGAGATGCACTCGGAGACAATAGCGGTGAAAAAATCCTGCATAGAAAACCTGATAAAGAACTGCGACAAGACCATAATTCCGGTCGGAACCACGAGCATGAGAACGATAGAATCTCTTTATTGGATTGGACTTATGCTTATGGAAGAAGGCTTGGAAGAACGACATCTTCATCTCAACCAATGGTTTCCGTATAAAGAAAGAGAGAACTTGCCTTCATCACAAGAGTCGCTTTCAACGATATTGAAATATCTGGAAACTCACAAAATGAACGTCTTACACGCAACGACAGCCTTGATGATAGCGCCAACTTGCAAAATCAACATCGCCAAAGCTCTTATCACCAACTTCCATCAGCCAAAGAGCACCTTATTATTATTAGTGTCAGCTTTGATAGGAGACAAATGGAAAGACGCATATCAATACGCTTTAGACCACGACTTCAGATTCTTAAGCTACGGCGACAGCTGCCTTTTTGTCAATGAAGAATGTACAATTACCTCTCAACCACCAATTAATTGTTAATTGTCAACCAACTGCAACTGGTTCAACGATTACTAATCTGAAGCCGACGCCGTGGACTGTCAGGATTTTCACATTAGGGTCAGCTTTGAGATATTTGCGAAGTCGTGCGATAAAGACGTCCATGGAACGCCCGATAAAATAATCGCTGTTACCCCAAATCATTTTCAGAACTTTCTTACGAGTCACGAGGTCATTCTTATTGTCGTACAACACTTTAAGCAAAGCAGCTTCCTTTCTTGTCAGTGGCTGTTCCTGACCATCTAAGACGAGAAGCATATTTTTCGCGTCGAAAACGAAACGACCGATATTTATTTTATCGCCGGAAAGCGTATAAGAAAAAGGAGATTTTTTCTCGACACGATGCAACACCGCCTTGATTCTCAACAGCAACTCTTCATTGCTGAAAGGTTTTGTCAGATAATCGTCGACACCATATTCAAAATCCTTCAAGATATTCACCAACAAAACTTTAGATGTCAAGAAAATTATCGGCATGTCTGGGTTTAAAATCCTTATCTGCGCCGCCAAAGCGAAACCGTCGATTCCCGTCATTTCAACATCAAGAATACAGACATCGACGTCATATTTCTTGAAATATTCTAAACCTTCTATGCTTTTTTTAACGGCATATACCTTATAATTAACAGCATTAAGACTTTCACTTATGGTATTTAGCAAATCAGAATCTTCCTCTACGAGCAGAACTGAAGTTTTATTGTATGTTTTCATAATTTGTTGTTTTATAACAATAAACTAACAAAAGTGAAAATTGTTTAACGACTGTGAAAAAAAATCAACTATTTATTTCTTGTATAAAGATAAGCCGCGTAATCTCTCAAAATCTGCTTTTTCTCTTCAGGAACGTCAATGTCATCAAGGTTTTGCAAAGAATCCTGATAATATTTTGTCATAAGTTCCGTCACGATATTCTTGACATTATATTTATCGTAGATATTCAAAACCGTTTGTACCTTATTCTCGTCGCGACCTTTAGGCATTGCGAAGAGCTGTTTAAGGATATTTTTATCTTCTTCCGAAGCGAGCTCTAAAGCCTTGAGGTACAAGTAAGTTTTCTTATTATCAGAAATATCACCGCCTGTCATTTTACCGAAGACCTTGACATCGCCGTAACAGTCGAAGATATCGTCTTGCAATTGGAAAGCCAGACCGAGATTGATACCAAAGTCATAGATTGCCTTTTGATTTTTAGCGTCGGTTTTTGCCACTATCGCACCTATTTTCAATACAGAACCGAGCAGAACTGCGGTTTTAAGACGAATCATCTCGAGATAAGATTCTAAGCTGACATCATCTTGTGTTTCAAAATTAAGATCAAACTGCTGACCTTCACACACTTCCAACGCCACCTTACAAAGTTCTGCAAAGACTTCATAAGAATATTCTTTCTTTGTAGCCAAAACATATTGAAACGCCTTGATTAGCATAGTGTCGCCAGAGAGAAGCGCGATGTCGGAACTCCATTTATGATAGACAGTTTCCATTCCGCGACGCAAAGGAGCCTGATCCATTATGTCGTCATGAACCAAAGTGAAGTTATGGAAAATCTCAGCAGCTACAGCAGGAACCATACAATCGTCGATATTTCCGTCAAAAAGCTGACATGCGAGCAGACATAATGTCGGACGCATCCTCTTTCCTCCTTGACCCATAATATATGAAATAGGAGCATACAACTCCGAAGGATTACCTGTAAAATTTTGATTGTCAATATAATTATTTATCAAAGATTGTATTTGTTCAACTTTCATCATATCGCTTTAGAATTAAAAATTTAGAAATTCAAAAATACAATTTTTCGAGCAAATAATGATAAAAAATGGTGCGAAATTTGCAATAATTCAGCAAAATTTTTCAAATGAAAACACATAAAATCATATTGATCTGCCTATTGATTTCATTATTGTCGTGCAAAACATCGCAAAATCTACATGATTCAAACGACTACGACAAAACCATCAATAAATTAGCGACAAAAGCACAAAAGGGTAAACTTAATGAAAAACAATACGATATGTTAGCCATATCGTATCATCAAGCCAACGAGAACGACCATAAAAGAATCATAGAACTGAAAAGAAGCGGTCAGCCTGAAATCTGGATAGAAATTAACCAAAAACTTATTAACATCAACAACCGACAAAACAAGATTGACAATTTGTCGGAAGAAATAAAAAAGCAAATTAATTTTAAAAAACTGAATTTAGATAGCGAGATAAACAGTTCCAAGGAAAAAGCCGAACTTTATATCTGCGCTAAAGTCAATCTTCTGTTAAAAAATATTAACGAAGAAAATTATCAGGAGGCACAACTTCTTATCAATCAACTTTATAAGATAAATCCAAAAAGCAAAAACATAGAAGACCTACGATTGAAATCCGTCATTTTACCTTCAAAGCGAATTCTTTTCAGAGTCGCTACACCTATTGAATTATATCTTCCACAGGAACTTGTAAAAATAATTTTAGATTTCGACGACAGCACTATTTACGGCATTCCTTTCGACGTCGTCCCTGATAAAAAAGCAGACTACGACCTGATGATTCGCATAATGATTGACGAGAAAATCGTCTCGCCTGAACGAGTGGAGGCCATGACTTTTGAAGAGAAAAACGATAATCACAAAGCAGTCGTCACCTATAAAACCTTGCTAAAGTCAGCTACGTTAAAAGGAAAAATTCAGATTATTGACGTAGAAAATGACAAAATATTAATCAATACGCCATACGATGCTACCTCAACTTTCCATCATCAATACGCAGAAGTCAGTGGCGACGAGGTTGCCTGTTCCGAACAGACACTACAACTTTTAAACAACGAAATCATTGATTTTCCGAGCGATGAGTCACTTTTAAAAGTAGCAGGAAAAGAATTAAATTACATCATAAGAAGTCATTATCAAGAAAAATAAAAAAAATAAAAAAAAACACTTGACTGATTAAAAAAAAGTAGTATCTTTGCACTCGCAATTAAGACAATAATTGTTGCCGGCGTAGCTCAGCGGTAGAGCACGTGATTTGTAATCTCGGGGTCGGGGGTCCAAATCCCTCCGCCGGCTCAAAAGGAAAGAGGACGAAAACGATCGCCCTCTTTTTTTGTCCACCAAACCTTATCCACTAAAATTATCCACGAAAGAACACGAAAGTTTCACGAAATCTTTTCGTATTTCTTTAGTGTTCTTTCGCGGATTGTTTCCTTTCGCGGACCGTTTTTTACCAATTAAGGATTTTCTTGAAGTCGTAATCTTCTGGATTTGGCAGATATTGTTTTGCCGCCTCATAGTCAGCTGCAGTGATATATTGCAAGCAGTCGCGGAATACGAGCTTAGCTTTTTCGCCGTTCATGTTGACGAGACGTGGTTTCACCTTACCGTTTTCATCTTCTACATCTTTGAGATACAATGGTTTAACCTCACCTTTATTATCAGCTGTAACCATAGCTCCAGAAACGCCTTCATCGAACAACTGTTTCACGCCATAACCCAAGATACTGCAATAGAACAAGTCGAATGCACCTGGATCGACACAACGTACTTCGTAACCTATTTCAACAGGACGGCTCTTGATAGACAATCCTAAATCTTTGATACGTTGTTGTAATAATGTATTGAATATGTGAGCCTTACTTACATTACCAAGTTCCGGATGACCATGATCGTCGTAAGTGAAGTTAACGCCAGAGTTAGCGATTTCCTCATCTGTCATGAAATGGAACACGCCTTCGCTGATGATTGCAACGCCGTAATCTATACCCAAAATCTTACGTTTCACCATCGCGCTGATGACGAGTTTAAGGATTCTATCGAAAGTGACTTCAGCTTTATTGAACATTTCCGGAATGATAATCATAGGATAATGGCAAGCCGCGCCCATACCGAAAGCAAGGTGACCAGCTTCGCGTCCCATGGCAGAGACGAGGAACCAGTTGCCGCTTGTACGTGCATCTTCATAAACAGTCTGCGAGATTCTCACACCTGCTTCTTTCGCTGAATAATAACCGAAAGTAGGAGTTCCTTCAGGAAGAGGAAGGTCGTTGTCGATAGTTTTAGGAACGTGAATATTTTGAATCTTTACATTATTGGCAGCCAAGAACTTAGAGATACGATTTGCTGTAGAAGCAGTATCATCGCCACCGATTGTAACGAGAAGTTTCACATTATTTTTAACGAAGAAATCTGTGTTAAACTCTTCGTCTTTTGGTTTGTAACGACTCATCTGCAAAGCCGAGCCACCCATTCTTTGAATCAAATCTGCATAAGCAAAATCCATTTCGATAAACTTAGGATTTGATTTGAACAGATTCTTATAACCTTCATGAAGACCGATAACGCGATAATTATCTTTCAAAAAAGTCTTAGCAACAGTACTTACCACTGTATTAATTCCAGGAGCCGGACCACCACCGGCCAGAATAACTATTGATGGATTCATATCAAATTATTTAATAAAAATGTTCAAAAATTAGTTTTGCAAAGGTAAAAATATTATCAAAACGAATTAAAAAAAACAATAAAAATATATTGTTTTCTAAGTTTAAAAATCGTATTTTTGTCGATTATTAATCAACGATTCTCCATCTTAAGAATCGAAGTTAAAATAACATTATGTACAGTTTTATTTCCGGAAAGGTAGCAGACAAGAACCCTGCCTATATAGTTATTGATAACCAAGGAATTGGATATTTAATAAATATCACTTTGAATACATTTGCTTCCATTGGAGAGCAAACGGAAGTAAAGCTATATGTACACTTGGCGATTCGTGAAGACGCGCATGTTTTGTATGGTTTTTATACCGAAGAAGAACGCTCTCTATTCCTGCAGCTGATAACAGTGTCGGGAGTTGGTTGCAACACAGCTCGTCTGATATTGTCGTCACTGACAGTTCGCGAGACAATAGACGCCATCTCTAACAACAATATCAAGGCGATTCAAAGTGTCAAAGGCATCGGAGCAAAGACCGCACAAAGAATAATCGTCGATTTGCACGACAAGGTTGCAAAACTTAACATTTCAGACGGAGAAAAAACGCCGTTCGGATACAATACATTAAAAGAAGAGGCGTTATCTGCATTAATGGTTTTGGGCTTCAACAGAACAAGTGTTGAGAAAATTTTAGACAAACTCCTTTCACAAATGGAAAATCCAAGCGTGGAACAACTTATCAAAGAAGCTCTAAGACTACTTTAAGTTATTGTTATTCAAATATGAAGAATTATTTTATCAAAACTATCAGACATATTTTGACGCTTTTATTGTTGCTCAGCGTAATCGTGCCTTCGTCGGATCTGAAGGCTCAAAGCAACGATAGCATACAACTCATCTACCCTATTCCTCACGACGACGGGAATCCTGCTAATTACGACGACAACAATTCCGGTTTCTTTTTACAAGAGCCAGACAACGTGACCCGCGAAGTCATATATGACCCATCGACGGGGAAATATACTTTCTACAGCAAAATCGGCGACTTCATGTATAAAGACCCTTACAGCATGAGTCAAGAGCAATATATTGATTATCACTCAAAAAAAGCCGTCAAAGATTATTGGAAAGAACGCCGAGAGTCGGTTGGTAAAAATTCCGGCAACGGCAATCAGCTCATTCCTACGATCTATGTCGGAGGTAAAGCCTTCGATAAGATTTTCGGCAGTAACACCATCGACATCAAGTTGCAAGGTTCTGCCGATGTCACTTTCGGTATCAAACATCAACGCCGTAACGATCCTTCAATGACGATAAGTCAACAGAGAACCACCAACTTCGACTTCGATGAAAGCATTCAGCTGAGCGCAGCAGCCAAAATCGGCGAAAAAATAGAATTCAAACTCAATTACAATACAGAAACTCAGTTTACATTCGACAATAAATTCACCTTGAAATACGAAGGCGACGAAGACGACATCATACAACTCATTGAAGCCGGTAACGTTAGCATGCCTTTAAAAAGTTCTTTGATAACAGGAACACAGTCGCTGTTCGGTATCAAGACGAAATTGCAATTCGGTAAGACGAGCGTCACTTCCGTCATCTCATATCAAGAAAGCGAGACGCAAAACATCTCTGTCAGCGGTGGCGCACTTACCAACGAATACGAAATAGAATGTATTGATTACGAAGAAAATAGGCACTTCTTCCTCAGTCAATATTTTAGAGACAACTACGAAAAGGCTTTACAAAACCTTCCACTCGTGACATCAGACATCAACATCAACAAAATCGAAGTCTGGGTCACAAACACGACATCTAACTACGAAAACAGTCGTAACATCGTAGCTTTCACCGACTTAGGAGAAGGCAAGCCTGAATGGATTTATAATGACGAGAAAGTACGTTCTGCCGGAATTATAGGCGAACAATATCCAGACGACACCATCAACACCTTGCTTTACAATATGGATTACAATTCCATAAGATCTTTAAATTCAGTAACTTCTTATTTAACAACACAAGGTTACACATCTGGGAAAGATTTCGAGAAATTGCAAAAAGCCAGAAAACTGAATCCTTCAGAATATGTCCTCAACAGCAAATTAGGTTTCATTACATTGAATATCAACCTTAACGCCAACCAGACTTTGGCTGTTGCCTATCAATATACTGTCATAGGACAAGATAAGGTTTATCAAGTCGGTGAATTTTCAGACCAAAGCATAGCAGATCCCAACTTATTGGTAACCAAATTATTGAAGAGTACAACGATAAATACCAAGATGCCAATGTGGGATCTTATGATGAAAAACGTCTATAACATCAGAGCTTATCAGATAAGTCAGAGCGATTTCATCATGAATATCCTTTATTTAGGTAACGAAAACGGCGTTTCGACAGGATATTTCCCTGATGCTGAAGGCAATGCAAAAGGAATGTCGTTGCTTCATCTCATGAATTTGGACAACTTGAATTCGCAGAACAACCCTATTGATGGTGGCGACGGTCTCTTTGACTTCATCAACGGAGCGACGACGAACGGCGGTACGATAAACGCAGCGACAGGTCGTATCTACTTCCCTGTGCTTGAACCATTTGGCAGTCATATCAGAAAGATTTTCGAAGACGAGCCGGCACTTGCCGACAAATATGCCTTCGACTCATTGTATAGTCTCACCAAGACTTCTGCGGAACAATATACCGAGAAAAACAAATTCAGATTAGAAGGGCACTACACTTCATCGTCGGGAAGTGAGATCAATCTCAACGCACTTAACGTACAGCCTGGTTCTGTGAACGTCAGTGCCGGTGGCGTGCCACTTACCGAAAACGTCGATTACACAGTCGATTACACTCTCGGACGCGTGACAATTTTGAACGAAGCGCTACTCAATTCCGGAACCAACATCAACATCTCGTTAGAAAACAACACTGCGATTTCGACCATGAAAAAGACCTTCATGGGAGCGAGAGTGGAACATGAGATAAACCCTGATTTCTTAATCGGAGGAACGATTTTACATCTCACCGAAAGAGCTTATACCACGAAAGTAAACTATAACGACGAGCCTTTATCCAATACGATTTACGGCTTTGACTTCAACTATCAGACTGAGTCTCAGCTATTAACCGACCTTATCGACAAGTTACCTCTCATAGAAACAAAACAGAAGTCGAGAATCTCTATCTATGGTGAAGTCGCGCAATTCATTCAAGGAATAAACAAGGAAAACGGTCAGACCGGAACATCTTATATTGATGATTTTGAAGGCTCTAAGTCAACTATTGACCTTCGTCAGTGGTCGACATGGCATCTTGCAAGTACGCCACAGCATCAGCCGAGCCTATTTCCTGAAGCCTATTCTACATTTGGACAGGATTACGGCAAAAACCGTTCAAAATTAGCATGGTACACCATCGACCAATCTGTATTTTATGAACGTCGCAGCAATATTTTGCCATCAAATGTCACCAACGACGAGCTCTCAGATCACAGAGTGAGGCAAGTTTTGGAGACAGAAATATTCCCGAACAGAGACATTCAAGCGGGCGTATCGACCAATGTTTCTATACTCAACTTAGCATATTATCCTGACGAAAGAGGACCTTATAACTATGATACAGAAAACCTTAACGCCAACGGCAGATTCTCTAATCCCGAAGACAGATGGGGCGGTATCATGAGAGCTATAGAGTCGTCAGACTTCAATGCCACGAATGTTGAATACATCGAGTTTTGGATGATGGACCCGTTCTTCGAGGGACAAGATCAAACCAATATAGGTAAGTTGTACTTCAATTTGGGAGACATCTCGGAAGACATCTTACGAGACGGACGTAAATCATACGAAAACGGCCTGCCGACATCAGGACAAGTCGTCAATGTCGACACGACATCATGGGGACGAGTCCCTTCCTTGCAAGCCTTAGTCGACGCCTTCGATTCTAATCCAGAATCACGTACGTATCAAGACATAGGATACGACGGACTTTCCAATTATGACGAGCAGTCATTCTTCAGCAACTATCTTGAAATATTAAAAAGCAAGTTATCTGCAGAAGCATACAACGAAGTATATAGAGACCCTTCATCAGATGATTATCATTACTTTAGAGGCTCCGACTATGACTCAGACCCTAAATACAGCAGTATCTTGGAACGCTACAAGCAATACAACGGCAACGAAGGCAATTCACCTTCCGAAGCTCAATATACCGAAAGTTATACCACAAACAACACAACAAGTCCTGACGTTGAAGACATCAACAACGACAATACTTTAAGTGAATCTGAAAACTATTATCAATATGAAATCGACCTTGATCCAAATAAGATGCTGAAATCGGGACAAAACAGAATCTCTGACATCAGAACTTCCACTGTCACAACCATTAACGGTGAGAACAAGGAAATAAAATGGTATCAGTTCCGCATTCCTATCAGAGAGCCCGACAAGGTTGTTGGTAACATCGAAGGCTTCTCATCTATCCGATTCATGAGAATTTTCATGAAAGGTTTCAAGAGCGACATCGTCATTCGTTTCGCCACTTTAGACCTCGTCAGAGGCGAATGGCGTACCTACACTCAGGCGATACAAGCTCCGGGAGAATATATGCCGGGTGACCAGACCAACCACACTCTCTTCGAGCAATCGGCTGTAAACCTTGAAGAAAACAGCAACCGCAGCCCTATTCCTTACGTCATTCCTCCAGGAATTTATCAAGAAGTTTACACGGGAACGCTTTCTACGATACGTCAGAACGAGCAAGCCTTGCAGTTGTCGGTAGAAAACTTAGTCGATGGTGACGCCCGAGCCGTCTATAAATCAACAAGTTTCGACTTCAGATATTACAAGAAACTCAATATGTTCGTCCATGCCGAGAAAATGAATGAATATGACGATATTGAAGATGGCGACCTTACAGTATTCTTACGATTCGGTTCCGATTTGACAGACAACTACTATGAATATGAAGTGCCTTTGAAATTTACAGAATGGTACACTTCCTCAACCGACGACTTTGCCATTTGGCCGGAAGAAAATAACATAGAAATCAATTTCGAAGAGCTTATAGAAGTCAAGAACAATCGTAATAAGTCGATAGGAATCAATAATGTACAGTCGAATCGTGTCTACACAGAGACCTTCAGCAATAAGAAGATAAAGGTTTTGGGTAATCCTACCATCAGCGAAGTACGAAGCATGATGATAGGTATCAGAAACCCGATAAATGAAAATGAAGTCGCAACCGATAAGAGCGCGATAGTATGGGTCAACGAGCTACGACTCACCGACTTAAACAATCAAGGAGGTTGGGCTGCGACAGGACGTATCGAAGCCACATTAGCCGACTTAGGAAGAGTGACAGCTTCAGGATCTTATAACTCAGCAGGTTACGGAGCTTTGGAGACAAAAGTCACTGACTCCAAGATGGAATCGAACGGATATTACAATATCTCAACCGACATCGATTTAGGCAAGTTCATGGCTCCACAGAAGACAGGTATCACAGTTCCAGTTCATTACGACGTAAATCAAACGACGATTACGCCGGAATACAATCCTTTCGATCCTGACGTAAAATTCAAGAACGCTTTAGATATCATTGAAGATCAAGCCGGTAAAGATTCGCTTAAGACCGCAGCGAAAGATGTCGTGAAACAAACCAATTTCAATATCACCAACTTAAGAAAGAACCGCGTCGGCAAGAAGAAACCACATTTCTGGGACATCGAGAACTTCAACGCTTCGTATGCTTACACCAAACAAGAACAAAGAAGCAGCGACATAGAATTTGCCATCGACAAGAGCTACAGAGGCGGACTCGGCTACACCTACTCCACCAATGCGAAAAACATTCAGCCTTTTGCAAAAGCGAAGTGGGCTTCGTCGCCATATCTCCAGCTAATCAAAGACTTCAATTTCTATTACATGCCAAAAAGTTTCTCTTTCTCGACAGAAATGTTCCGACAATATCAGGAGCAGAAACTGAGAAACAAGAGCAGTGGCGACATCATCATCAAGCCTACATACGCCAAAAACTGGGATTGGAACCGTACTTACGATTTCAGATACGACCTCACTAAAGCATTGAATTTCACATACAACGCCTCGGCAAACGCTTATATCTACGAGCCTGCCGGAATGCCAGAGAGAGAGACTGCCGAATGGGACGCCAACAGAGACACCATCAAAAATGAACTCTATGGCTTAGGCTCTATGTCTCGTTTCAATCAGACTTCCAAACTCAACTACAATATACCTATCAATAAATTGCCGTTCCTCGATTGGGTTACATCAAGTGCGTCATATACAGGAACTTACAGATGGACAGCATCATCGCGTTCAACACAAAGCATCATGGGTAACTTGAACGAAAACGAAGCCAGCCTGCAAATCAATGGCAATGCTGATTTTACAAAATTATATAATAAGGTGCCTTATTTTAAAACTATCACGACACCGAAACGTACTAATCGCAACAACAGACAGCAGCCGAAGGAAGAAGCCGTTGCCGACAGCACCAACAAAAAACCTAAGAAAAATTATGCTAAATTGGTCGGAGACAATGTCGTAAGAGTATTGTTGAGTGTCAAGAAAGCCTCGTTCTCATTCTCACAGAGTGGTGGCGTTGCTTTGCCTGGTTACATGTACGAGCCAGATTATCTTGGACTTAACGCCATGACAGGAGCGCCAGGATTCGGATTTATCATAGGTAGAAACAACAACGTCTTGAACAACGCCATCAACGGAAACTGGATAACGACCGACACCACTTTCAACCAGGCATATTCCGAAAGATTCAACGAGACATACAACTATAAAGTCACGCTCGAACCTTTCCAAGACATCAAGATAGACGTTTCAGGTAACAGAAGTTATGTCGAAAGTTTCTCGGAATATTTCAGAGCCGACGCCGACGGAATATTCCACTTCTACACACCAACCAACGGTGGCAACTTCAGCATATCACATCTGATGACTGCCACTTCGTTTAAAGACGGCGACGAGCTGTTTAACAATATGTTAGCCAACAGACAAGACATCGCGATGCGTTTGGCAAGTGAAAACCAAGCATGGTTAGAGATGGGAAGCCCTATGGTTTACGACTCTATAGGTCACGGATATTTCCCTTACGGCTACGGTGCCAACTCACAAGAGGTACTCATCTATTCATTCTTGGCGACCTATTCAGGACAAAATGCAAACGATGTGGAACTCACATTATTCAGAAAATTCGCACTTCCTAACTGGTCGGTAAACTTCAGCGGACTCTCCAAAATACCAGCCTTGAAAAAGATATTCAAGACCATCAACATAACGCACTCTTACAAGTCGAGTTATTCCATCTCGTCGTGGGCAACGAACCTCAACTATTCGGAAAACAACCCGATGATGATTTACGACGGCACCAACTTAAGAGTCCCGCAATACGACATGGCTCAGATGGTTTTATCGGAACAATATGCTCCACTCATCGGTATCAAATTGGCTTTCAACAACAATTTATCGCCTTCATTTGACTTCAAGAAAAGCAGAACCGTAACGATAAGTTTCATCAACAACCAGCTCACCGAATCGGAAGGCAGAGAAATCGTTATCGGTTGTGGCTACACATTCAAAGATTTAGGCTTAACATTCTCATCAATGAGCGGAAATTCGACACGTACAAGCAACGATCTCACAATGAAATTAGACATCGGATTCAGAAAAGACAAGACGACTTTGAGAAGTATAGACGAAAACTACAGCCAGATTTCTTCGGGACAAAACAAGATCAACATCTATCTGACGGCCGACTACGATTTCAGCACCAGACTCGGAATGCAGGCTTTCTTCAGGCATGATGTCACAGACCCATTTATCGCGAATTCATATAAAACATCGAACACTTTTGCAGGCGTGACATTAAGATTTAGCCTCACACAATAATTTTTTTTGAAGAAATAAAAATCATAAGGATAAAAATTGTATTTTTGGCACATTAAAAAAGTATTCTTTAAACAATTTAAAAACAAGACAATATGAACATTCCATCAGAATTAAAGTATTCAAAAGATCATGAATGGATCCGTTTAGAAGGTGAAACAGCTTACGTAGGTATCACAGATTTCGCACAACATGAATTAGGTGACATCGTTTTCGTCGACATCGATACAGTTGATGAAACACTCGAAGCTGAAGAAACATTCGGCACAATCGAAGCTGTTAAAACATCTTCAGAATTGTTAATGCCTGTAGCAGGTACAGTTGTTGAGTTCAACGAAGCTCTTGCTGACGCTCCTGAAACAGTAAACAGCGATCCTTACGGCGAAGGTTGGATCATCAAAGTTCAAGTTTCTGACCCAGCTGAATTAGAAGGTTTGTTAGATGCTGAAGCATACAAAGAATTAATCGGCTAATAAAAATAGCTTTGAAACGACTGTCGGAAAAATTCTATCCCGGACTTATCTGCGCATCGGTAATAATGGTGCTGATGGGATTGCCAGGAAAGTATTTCCCGACAGTCGTCTGTTTTTGGGACTGGCTGACACCCGACAAAATAGCACACCTTATATTATTTGCAGTCCTCTCCTTCCTGTCGTTATGGGGATACCGAAAAATCCTCTTCGACCCAAATTATAAAGACAGAAAAAAAATCATCATAATAATTTCCTTAATGTCAATAGCGTACGGAGGATTGACAGAATTTATGCAAAAATACGTATTCACTAATAGGTATGGTAGCATTTTCGATTTTATCGCCGACACAATAGGCTGTATCTTAGGCATTATCTTCTTCTTATTTATAGTTCAAAAAAAATTGAAAAAAATGTAAAAATCAGATGATAATATCTAATAAATTTATTAACTTTGTGGCGCAAAATCAAATTCTGAGTTTTTAACAAGAAAAAAGAAATAAGATGGAAATTAAAAAATCACCCAAAGCTGATCTTGAAAGTAAAAAATTGACTTTTACTTTAATAGGTTTAGTTTTGACATTATTCGTCGTATGGCGCGTATTTGAATACAAAAGCTACGACAAACAGTCGATTGATAATTTACAAAGAACTGTAGAGGTTATAGAAGAAGAAATGGTTGAAATCACAAAACAAGAACAACCAAAAGTTCAACCTCCACAACCAAAACCTCAAGTAACACAAATTCAAATCGTTGAAGACGACGTTGAAGTTGAGGACGAAATCGACATCAACGCTGAAGTCGACCAAGATGAAGTAATCGAAGAATACGACTTCACACCGCCAGAGATTGAAGAAGAAGAAATCGTTGAGGCTGAAATCTTCAAAGTTGTAGAAGAAATGCCAGAATTCCCAGGTGGCGCAGCTAAAATGATGGAATATATCCAAAAGAACATCAAATATCCGATGATGGCTCGTGAAAGCGACATCCAAGGTCGTGTATTTGTCAACTTCGTCGTTGAACCAGACGGAACAATCACTAACGTAGCAGTGTTGCGTGGTATCGGTGGCGGTTGTGACGAAGAAGCTCTCCGCGTCGTTCAAAGCATGCCTAACTGGAAACCTGGTAAACAACGTGGTAGCGCAGTACGTTGTGCGTTCACAGTGCCAATCATCTTCAAACTTCAATAGTAACATACACAATATCAGATATAAGAGCTGTTTCATCGACAGCTCTTTTTTTTATTCCTGTCGCAAAAAATCATAGATTGAATTGAATTTAGTATTTGAAAAAAATGTAAATTTGCAATCATGACAGAACAAAACAATAAAAAATATACATTACGTTTCGGCAACAAAGATTTGCCCGCTTTTCTTGTAACAAAAGAAAACATAAGAAAACTTATATTCTTTACCACCGTATATTCCTTAATATTCATTAACATATTCCGTCCTTTCAACTCCGACTCTTGGATTCCTGGAATCAATAACTTCAACTACTTCCTCTACTCATCTCTCATGGTACTTATCGGCTTGACACTCATCTCAATAAGCCGTATCTTCATGTATTTCTTCGTAAAAAAAATATCTATCGGCTATTTGGAATACATCATCTGGATACTCGGAGAAGTCACAATATTGGCAGGATTCTACGTCTTCATAGCTCATAAAGTCGGATTTATCGACAACTTCATAATTGAAAATCCAAGATACAACTACGGAGAAGCCGTCTTCGAGATATTCCGAAAAGCCGTCGCCAACACTACATGGATGTTGCTCATTCCTTATATAATCTCATTCCTATATCTCTATAACGAACACTTAATCAGGAATGTAATAAATAGAATGGAAGAGAATAAAGAAAAAAACGTCATTCAATTCAGAGACGAAAAAGACGAAGTGCGTTTCTCAATAGCTTCCGAGAAAGTCATTTTCATCGAATCTTCCGACAATTATTGCGTGATAAAATATCTCAACAACGAGAAAATATCAGATTTCCTACTAAGAAACTCTTTGAAGAAACTGTCAAACGACCTCAAAGACACTTCGATACAACGTTGTCACAGATCGTATATGATTAACTTTGAACATGTTGCATCTTTAAAAAGAGACAACAGCGAAATAAGTTTCGAGTTCGACTTGCCAAATATCAAGGAAATTCCTATCTCAAAATCATACAGCGACAAAATCATGGAATTGTTTGTTGTGTATTCAAAACAGAAATAAATCCTCCGATGAATCATTTGCGCTACATAATACTAACATTTTTTTTGTTATGCGGATTTGATTCGTTTTCACAACTTAACCACAAACATTTCATCTTGATGGGACGCATCGAGCTTTCGGAAGAGAACTATTCCGAGGCGATATATAATTTCAACAAAGCCATCATTGCCAAGCCGAAAGACTTTGAAGGATATTTCCTCAGAGGCATCGCGAAATACAGCCTCAACGACTACATCGGCGCCGTCGAAGATTTCGATAAAACGATAGAAATTCACCCTTTGTATGTCAGAGCTTACCATTATAGAGGCATTGCCAACGACAGGCTCGGTAACTACGCTGACGCGAAAAACGATTATTCCAAAGCCATCTCACTCGACCCGTATGACGCTGAATTACACATAGCTATGGGCTCGACGAAGTTACATCTCAACGAATTTGAAGATGCTGTGGCAAGTTTCGACACTGCTATAATCATCAACCCTAACAATGCCTACGCATATATCAACAGAGGCATAGCTAAAAGATATTTAGAACGCCTCGACGACGCTATCGACGACCTCAATAAAGCAGTCTATTACGACTTCTTCAATGCGGAAGCCTTGGTAAGAAGAGGCATAATACAAATGGAACGCGAAAATTATCAAGATGCCCTGCTTGATTTCAACAACGCCCTGAAATTAGAAGGCGATAATTCCATAATATTCTTTAACAGAGGTACTGCTTATCTTAATATTGGCGATACAATTTCTGCATTAAAAGATTATGAACGCGTCAATAACCTCGATGAACGTAACGCCTTGACATATTTCAACAGAGCCTTGATTTACGGACAGTTAGAAGAAAACGACATCGCTCTTGCATTGTTTGACAAGGTCATAGAAATAAATCCTCAGAATATCTACGGATATTTCAACAGAGGAATCCTATATTATAAGATGGATAAATTAGACGAAGCTGAAAACGACTTCACTAAAGTAATTGAACTATTCCCCGACTTCATCGACGCATGGGTCAACAGATCTGTCATTAGATATGAAAAAGGCGATATGAAAGGTGCCGAAGCCGACCAACTAAGATCTAAAGAAATCATACATCTGATAAGCTCAGACGATAAAAACATCGACTCTATTTATAATTCTTATTCTAAATCAATAGATTACGATAAAATCATAGCCTTCGACTCCGACTTCAGCAACGGCGATAAAGGAGGTAAACTCGCTCAGTTCTCTTCCATCGACATAAAACCTTTCGACAATTATATCGTAGGAATTATAGAATTCGATTCTAAAGAAAAAAACAAAAACGAGAAAAATAATTTCATCGACGCAACATTAAGCCAAATCAATGAAAATAAAGATCTAAATGGCTTACGACTGACATATAAACTGAAAGATTTCTCTGACGATGATTATCAATCAGTCCTGAATGATTCTATTATCAAACTCATTGATGATGATAATCTAAAAGCATTCGTAACGGCATTGCTAAACTATGAAATTCATAATTTCCAACATGCTGAAAATAATTTCAACTTATTGAATAATAATGAAGTGTACGGAATCTACGCAAACATCAATATTTCCTCGCTTCAGAAAGACAAAGCAGAATTGACATTAGCAAATCAAAGTTATAACGATCCTGTCAGCATAACTACGAAAAAATCGACGGAAAAAAGAAATATCGACGTTCCCGTTAAACCTGATTATCAACAATCGCTAAATACTTTGACGGAACTTGCAAAGAAACATAAGACAAATCCTTTTGTTTGGTATAACTTAGGCAACGTCCATCTCCAGATGCAGGAGTTTCATAAAGCCATCGACGACTATACTCTTGCAATAAAATATGAGAAGAATTTAGCTGAAGCTTATTACAACAGAGGTCTGACCTTACTATTTCTCGGCGAGAAAGAATTAGCTAACATCGACTTAAGTAAAGCCGGAGAATTAGGCATCACCGAAGCTTACGCCGTGATAAAGAGATATATCAACGATTAAATCGTCACCTTATTTAATATACCCGTCAAGGCCGCTATCGCTATTCCGTAGTTCGTGATAGGGATATTCTGCGCCTTAGCTCTTCTCACTCTCGACAACACATGACGGCGTGTGAACATACATGCTCCGCAATGAATTATGATGTCGTACTGACTTAAATCTTCCGGGAAATCGTTGCCCGACACAATGTCGATTTGCAACTCCTCACCGAATTTCTTACGTAACATCATAGGCAGCTTCACTCTTCCTATATCTTCGTTTTGCGGTATGTGAGAGCAAGCTTCCGCTATCAGCACCTTACCGTTTCTACGCAAAGCCATCAGAGCGTCAGCAGCTTCGCGGAAGGTATCGATGTCGCCTTTATGACGAGCCATCAGCACCGAGAAGGAAGTAAGTTTCGTCTCTTTAGGCGTGAGAGCCTGTACCTGAGCGAAGACCTGCGAGTCGGTTATTATCAAAGATGGCGGATTGTTAAGATTTTTTAACATCAGCGGCAGCTCTTCCGGAGCGCAGCATAAAGCCAGAGCATGTTTGTCGAGAAGGTTACGTAAGGTAACGACCTGAGGCTGTATCAATCTTCCTTTGGGAGCCGAAGCGTCCTGAGGCATCACGAGCACAACCACATCGCCAGCCTTGACTAAAGAATACGTTATGTCGTCTAAGTTGTCGTCATTGCTATATAACGATGCCATCTTATCCAACAACACGTCTATTCCCCTACCCTCTTTTGCCGAGACAGGAATAATATCCTCATTCAAAGCACTCTTCCATAAGTCAGCGTCAGTTGCTAAAGTGGATACATTCGATATTGTGGACACATTCGATGTTGTGGACACATTCGATGTGTCCGTACAGTTGTCAGCCTTCGTCATGACGAATATCGTCGGTATGTCGGCTTTCTTGAAGAAGTCGCGCCATTGCAGCTCATAGCTTATATCGTCAGGCTTGCCATTGACGAGTATCAAAGCCATATCTATCTGTTGAGCGGCGCGCTTAGTCCTTTCGTTGCGCATAGTTCCGAGCTCTCCTATGTCGTCGAAGCCTGCGGTGTCGCCGATAACAGCAGCGCCTATGCCTGGCAGCTCTATGTTCTTCCAGACAGTGTCTGTCGTGGTGCCCGCCACATCCGACACTATTGAGACATCTTGTCCCGTAAGGGCATTTAACAATGTAGATTTGCCGACATTACGTCGTCCGAATATTCCTATGTGATAACGATTAGAACGTTGCATGGTAATTTACAGTTTACAATTAACAATTAACAGTTAACAGTTATACATTATTGTTAATTGTCAATTGTTAATTGTCAATTGTTAATTGTCAATTGTTAATTGTTAATTATTTAAAATCTAAAGTCTCTCTCTCCGTGATCTATTGCATCTAAGTATTTCGATGCTGTGGCGCGTGCCTTTTCATTAGGTATGTGACTCAGCAGTCGTTGTATCATAGCTTCTGCCTTTACTTTCACTTCTGGCGACGCATAGTCTTTCACATATTCTTTCAACGTAAGCAATGCGTTAGGCAGGCAGCAGTTAGCAATCTGACCGCTCTTGAGCAATGACATAAATCTGTCGCCTGTTCTTCCTTCGCGATAACATGCAGTACAGAAGCTCGGGATATGGTCGAGGTCGAGGAGCCAGCCTACTACCTCATCGAGGGTACGATGGTCGGCCACGTCGAACTGTGCCGAGTTCTCGCTTTCATCTTCTGGTTTCACATAACCGCCGACGCTGGTACGCGAGCCTCCACTGATCTGCGAGATACCGAGTTCCAAGAGGCGAGCGCGGCTCTTCTCGCTCTCACGAGTAGAGATGATCATGCCTGTATAAGGAACAGCTATTCTGATGATTGCCACTATTCTGTAGAAGATGTCGTCAGGCACAGCATTCTTGAAGTCGGCTGTGTCGATATCGTCTGCCATACATAATCTCGGTACGCTGATGGTATGAGGACCTACGCCGTAAGTCTCTTCGAGATGTTCTGCATGCATGAGCAATCCTACGAAGTCGTAACGATAAGTCTCCAATCCGAACAAGACGCCGATACCCACATCGTCGATGCCGCCTTGCATTGCGCGGTCCATGGCCTCAGTATGATAGGCGTAGTTGCTCTTAGGTCCTGTAGGATGCAGAGCCTCATAGTTTTCTTTGTTATATGTCTCTTGGAAGAGAATGTAAGTTCCGATGCCAGCGTCGCGTAGCTTACGGTAGTTCTCTACTGTTGTGGCAGCGATATTGACATTGACGCGGCGTATCGCTCCGTTTTTATGCTTGATGCTATAAATAGTCTTGATGCTTTCGAGAATATATTCGATAGGATTCTCCACTGGATGTTCGCCAGCTTCGAGGGCGAGACGTTTGTGACCCATATCCTGAAGCGCGATGACTTCCTGACGTATCTCTTCCTGCGAAAGTTTCTTACGGCGAATAGTCTTGTTTTTAAGATGATAAGGACAATATACGCAGCCGTTGACGCAGTAGTTGGAGAGATAAAGCGGAGCGAACATCACTATTCTGTTGCCGTAGAACTTATGTTTTATCTCACGGGCTATCTCATAAATCTCGTTGATAATTTCTTGGTCGTTGCATTCTAAGAGAAGCGCTGCTTCGCGGTGAGTGAGTCCCTTACACTCGCGGGCTTTCTTTAATATTGATTTAATCAGTTCTAAGTTGTTACTGTTTTCGCGGGCATAAGCCATCGTTTCGCGAATCTCGGAATCGTTGATAAATTCCTCTGCTATCTGTGATTTTACGTTGTACATTTTATGTTGTTTTATTAATCTAATTCTAAATTGTAAATTGTAAATTGTAAATTGTTAATTCTTAAAGTCACCTCGTGCATAGTCGATATGATAGCCTATGGCATTAAGTCTGTCTTCAAGTTGTTGCATCTGCTGTGCCGATTCGGCGCCAGTGCTTTTCTTATTGTCGTAGATAGAATATTTCTTACGTTGTTCTACGGGCGAGATATTAGGCATCACCACGTTAGCACCTGCGAGTATGGCGCGTTCCATGCCGTCGGGACATAAGGTGGCGAGTGCTGTCGTCGCAGGCAGTAAAACCGTAGGAAAACGCAGTCTCAACAAAGAAAGCATCAATATTGTTTTGTCGGCGCTGCCATGGTTCTCGTTCTCGAATGGGGTGTTGGTAGCAGGCAGGAAAGGACCTATGCCTATCATCTGCGGCTGCAGCTCTTCCAAAAATCGTATGTCTTCATAGAGATATTCGTCGGTCTGACCAGGACTACCTATCATCATGCCGCTGCCCGTTTGAAAGCCGAGGCGTTTTAATGTGAAGAGACACTCTCTCCTATTCTCGGCACTCATCATAGAAGGATGCAGCTGCTGATAATGCTCCTCGTTACGCGTCTCATGGCGTAGCAAAAATCTGTTGGCGCCAGCTTCTTTAAAAGCGGCGTACGCCTCCGCGCTACGTTCACCGACGGATAAGGTGATAGCCTTGTCGGGATAAGCAGCACGTATCGTCTTCACCACATCGACGACCCATTCATCGTTTTGAAAAGGATCTTCGCCACCCTGCATGACGAAAGTGTTAAAGCCCAATTTGTCGGCTTCCTTACAACATTCTAAGATCTCTTCTTTGGCGAGACGATAACGCTGAGCGCTTTTATTCGAGGCACGAATACCGCAATAATAACAGTTGTTCTTACAATAAGAGCTTATCTCGAGAAGCGCCCTGACGAAGACACCTTTGCCATAATGTCGCACCGCGACTTCTTGAGCCTTAGCACGAAGATACTCGCGCTCATCAGCATCTAATGAAGAAAGCAGAGCCATCCACTCATCGCGGCTTAAATACTCGCCACGATGCAAACGATCTATCGTGTTATAGTTAGTTCCTTCCATAGTTGATATAGTAAATGCAAAGATAATAAAAAGTCTACAGACTACGGTCTACGATCTACGGATTTTTTTAAGTCACCGAGTCGCCAAGTAGAGACGTTTCGACGATACCGATGAAAAATAACAATATATCGTTGAAGCGTCTGTTAGTTAATAGTTAATAGTTAATAGTTAATAGTTAATAGTTAGTGTTAGTGTCAAAGTTCTTAGTTCTTAGTTCTTAGTTCTTAGTTCTTAGTTCTTCGTCCAATCCTCTCCTTCACCTCGCATATAATCAAACAAATCACCATACTTATCAAAGCGAAGATTACATTAGGAAAGAACGTCCCGGTTAATATTGAAGGTTCAATCTTAAAGACATAAAGCATCACGCCTTTCAAGCCGGCGAACACGATAAGATGAAGCGCGCATATCAACAAGGTGTTCCTCGCCACCGCCTGTACCAACTTCCTCTCACCGAATATGTCGTACATCTTCTTACAAAAATATGCCATGGAATAACAGCCCGCTGCGCCGCCTGCGACAAACAAAAATATGTTGTTATAATGATTCGTGTGCATCGCGACCTTACCGTTGAAGATAAACACTGCAATCACGACAGCCGTCGATAACACAAAAAGAAAAGGCTTGAAAATCTTATCGCCATACCTCCTCAGCACACTGCCAAAATGATAGAACAACAACGCCACAAGTGCTATGTCGATACAGAAAGGCAGCCTCGATTTGTTAAATGTAGTGTTAAGAAATGCGAGTACAAATAATATCAAGGTCACGATGATGTTATACTTTTCATTTTTATAAAGCAGATAATATAGATTCTCTACCAAGAACAAGGCGGCGAGGAACCAAAGCGGTATGTCGTGCACCATCGACTTGGCATTAACCACCAAAGCCGCGAGCAAAGGCGAGAAGATACTGACAGCCTCGTTGGCGTCGTCGCCGACTTTCCTCAGAATGAAAAGCCACAAGAGATACGTCAGTAAGTTAAAGATAATATACGGTATCATCAGCTGTTTGAAACGTCGTTTTGCAAACTGAAGATAGGACGGATATTTCTCGAAGCTGAAGAGATAACCCGACATAAAAAAGAAGAAAGGCATGTGGAAGGTATAGATAAAAGCCTCCGCCGGCTTATAAATCGCGGTATGAGCAAGCACTACGAGATATATCGCTATCGCCTTGCCGTAGTCAATCCATGCAATACGGTTCGTCATCATCTGAAAATACTTAACTGTGGTTCTATATATTCTGTCGTTATATCGGCTGCATCTATTATGCTGTGGAACAGATAATCACTGCGGTATCTTTTGTCGCTATTCTTTTTCAAGTTCTCTATCATATCAGGGAACGACTGAGCGTATTTGTCGGAATACCACACGAATGCCGCTGGATAATGCAGCTCGGGACGATCCGCGCCATGAAGATAATAACCGTCTTCGCCCAACGACTCGCCATGATCGGAAAGGAAGATAAGTATCGACTTCTTGTCCCTGATAAGGTCTATCGTCTCCTTGATAAAATAGTCTGTATATAAAATGGTGTTGTCGTAAGAATTTATCATCTCTTCCTGCGTATTCGACGACACCACCCTGCTTTTTATCACAGGAGTATAACACTCAAACTCATCGGTATAATGCGAATTATACCACCAATGCGAGCCTATGGAATGAACGATGTGCATCTGCAAAGGATTCTCATCTTGAAGCTCGTTTTCAAGATACGGTAAAATATCTTCATCGAGCCATTTGTCGAAGGTATACACCGACTTATCGCCATTCACATATATCAGCGTGTCGCACTCGTTCATGAAATAAGCGTAAGTCGCGACGCTCTCCTGATTTGCTATCCATGTAGTTCTGAAGCCAGCGTCTTTGAATATCGTCACAAACGACTGTTCGTCATACGCGCGTTGAGGATTCAGGCTGTCGGCGCGTGTCATAATCTGCGGCACACTCGTATGCGTGAAACATTCTTCGCTATAGATGTCGGTAAGCGACACGAGATTATCTTCTTTCATGAGATAAGGCGTCGTCTCTCTTTCATAGCCATTGAGCTGAAGATGGTCGTTACGCAGCGACTCTCCTATCACAAACAGCACCACGAGCGAATCGCTGTTAGCTACAGACTCGGAAGTGAAGGTCTCGCGTTGCTCAGCAGCGACATCTCTAATCTCAAAATAGAGTTTAAAATTGTAATATATCGAATAAGGCATACGCTGCGTAAGAGGTCGTTTCAGCTGAGGTATAAAGGAGTTGGTCATGAATATTATGCCTAAGGCGACGATAAGATGTATATATGGACGAGTGAAACTTATCTTCTTCCATCTCAACCATACAATAGCGACTGATACGACGATGGAAAGTAATATCAAGGAAACGAGCTGCCAGCTAACTACCTGCATATTAGTCCTTAAATCATTGATAAGCGCGAGCTCTATCGTCATGGGAGTGAGTGTAGCATTGACGGTATATCTGTAATATGCCAAGACGGTGCTGAACGCGACCAACAAAGGAAATGTGATAGCGAAGATGTATTTGTTGATGGAAAGCAGATAAAGCAAGCCGAAGGTTCCGACTGCTATCGCGACCCACTGGAATGCCAACACCATGAAGTCGTGGAAGTTGGAATATGGCGAATCGGAGAACTCCGAGAGAGTGAAGATAAGCGCGTAGGCTATGGTGATTATAAATACAAAAAGTAACGGAACAAGTACTTTTTTGATAGCAGACCCTGATGTTTTCATTTCGTCATTGTTATTTTTTGCAAATTTATAAAATCTTTTCAGAAAAAATCATAGAAACATGCCAATCTCGTTGAGACGCATCCTGGCGACTTGGTGACTCGGCGACTTATTAAGACGTGTCAATAATATATTGTTTATTTGCATTGGTATCATCGACGCGTCCCTACTTATTGACTTAAAAAAATCTTTAAACTTTAGACTTTAGACTTTAGACTTTTATTATCTTTGCGCAAAATATCATCGTTATGGAATTCAAAGAAATCTTAAAGAAATTTAACAATAAGTATATCATCGTAACACTAATATTCGTAGTGATAATACTTTTCATCGACCAATATAACATTTTCAATCAATCAAAGTCACTTAAAAAGCTGAACAAAGCCAAAAAACAAGTAGAATATTATGAGACAGAAATCGAGAAGAATCAAGAGACCTTAGACAAACTTCAGAAAGACTCAGCACTCATGGAACGCATCGCTCGCGAGAAATATATGATGAAACGCGACAACGAAGTCATCTATATCATTGAAAACGACGATGAAGAGAATTAACAATTAACAGTTAACAGTTAATAGTTAACAATTAATAACTTGTTGTCTTGTTGACCCGTTGACTTATTGACTTATTGTCTTATTGACTCATTGACTTAAAAAAACATGAAAAAACTCTTTTTACCTTTATTAATTCTTATCTCTGTTTTTTCTTCTTGTGAGAAGAAAGACAAATTTGATGGTTTCACTCGTACTGTGATTTATCGTCCTGAAGATTACGGCTCGAAGTATTATCGCATTCCGGCTATCATAACAGCAAAAGACGGCAGCCTCGTCATCTTCACCGACAAACGCAAGGAGAACGAGACCGACTTGCCAGAAGATATTGACATTTTATGTAATTACAGTACCGACGGCGGCTTGACATGGAGCGAGCCTTACACTTTGGCGCAAGGCTTCGGTTATATGGAAAGTTTCGGCGACTGTGCAGTGGCTCATAGCAAGGACGACAACGGACTCATCGCGGTGTTTGTCGGAGGACAAGGCTTCTGGAAGTCGAGACCTTCGCATCATAATCACACATATAAATCTATGAGTTACGACAACGGTCGTACTTGGACGGAGCCTGAAGACATCACACATTTCATCTTCGGACAGAGTTGTCAAGACAGCATCAGAAGTAAATGGCGCGCTTCGTTCTGTGCCTCAGGTAACGGACTCCTAACATCGACAGGCAGAATCATGTTCGTGGCATGTATCCGCGAGACATCGGCATATACCATAAGTAACTATGTGATTTATTCCGACGACAACGGCGCTACATGGAATGTCTCTGGACGCGCGTCCGTAGGTGGCGACGAAGCCAAGGTGGTGGAACTCAACAACGGCGACATCTTGATGAGCATCAGGACTGCTGGCAAGAGATGGTACAACATCTCACATGACGGCGGCATCACATGGAACGAGACAACATCAGAGTGGGACGACCTCATCGGTCCGGCTTGTAACGGCGACCTCATACGATACGATGAAAACACATTATTACACAGCTTACCCAAAGGCGACTCACGCCGCGACGTGGCGATTTATATCTCCAAAGACGAAGGCAAGACATGGAACGAAGGTAAAGTCATAGTGCCTCGCTACTCGGCATATTCTTCCTTGTGCGTGCTTCCCGACAAGACGATAGGAATGTTCGTGGAAGAGAGAGAAGTCGACACCACAAGTTATGAGATGGTATTCTATAGATTTCCGATAGAATTTTTAGAAGTCACAGAGTCGCAAAGTCACAAAGTAGAGACGCGTCGATGATACCTATGTAAATAAACAATATATCATTGACACGTCTATGTTAAAAAAATAACATCTCGTTCTATTGCATTTTTTCAAATAAATCGTTATCTTTGTCGGGTTAATTATTTAGAACTTAATTTATAAAACTATGAAAAAACTCTTTTTAGTATTAGGCTTGGTAACAGTATTATTAGCAAGCTGCTGCAACAACAATCAGAAAGGCGCACAGAAATGTGACGGCAAAGCAGAACAAAAATGCGAACAAAAATGCGATGGTCATAAACACGAAGCATGCAATCACGACCATGCTAACTGCGAGAAGAAATGTGCCGATATGAAACAAGAAGCTTGTCAAGGTCACAACCACGAAGCATGCAATCACGATCATCAAAATTGTGAAAAGAAATGTGAACAAAAATGTGACGGCAAACACGATCACGCTAATTGCAAGCAAGAATGCGAAAAACAATGTGAACAAAAATGCGACGGCAAACACGATCATGCCAACTGCGAACATAAAGCAGAAGGCTGTCAAGGTCACAATCATTGATAAAGACGTAAAGTCACAGAGTCACAAAGACACAATGACTGTAGGCCGTAGACTGTAGACTTAAAAAGGGCGGATTTCTGCTCTTTTTTTTTATTAATAAATCAAATTATTATTTTGTTTGTTTACAAAAAAAAATTAAATTTGCGTCTTTATTAAGAAATATAATTCACATACACTAATAACACTATAAAAGATAACATTAT
>JAZOCI010000168.1:0-2659 GCA_045596465.1 Bacteroidales bacterium
GGACGCATTCGATGTGGACGCATTCGATGCGTCCCTACAGCAGAGGCGACCATAAATGTCGTAAATCGCGATTTCTTCAACGCGAAGTTCTGTTGCGAGGAAGAGCTCGTTATCAACAGGATTAGGATAGAGCAGGAGGGAAGATGAAATCTCTTCTATGCTTTCGCCTAAGGTCTTGGCACAGGCTTGCTCCGAATGTTCTGACTCTATGTCTTTGAAGACGGAAGTCACTGTGTAACAATAATCTGTGTTATATTCTAATCCTTCGTCAACATAACGTGTTTCTGTAGTGTTTTCAACCATTATGTTGTCGCGATAGATGTTGTAACTTATGGCATTATCAGCTGGATTCCAGAAGAGACTTATTGACGAAGTGCTTGTTGGAGAAGCGCTTAAGTTTGTCGGAGCATCTAATGTGACGATTTCTTCATCATCTTCATTGTCATCATCATCTTCCTCTTCTTCAAGACCGAACAATTTTGCGACTCCGACCGATGTCTTCTCATTATTATAAACAGCTATTACTTCAGCGGTGAAAATGTCACCGATAGAATCTAATTTATATGTTGTAACACTGATGTTTTCGGAAACTATATTACCGTTTATAAATACCTTATAGTGAACAGGTGTTCCTTGTTCTGGAGCTTCCCATGTTAAAGTCTTGGTGCTGTCGTTTTGATTTAATGTGAGGTTTTGTATAGGATAGCAATGTTCTGTATATTCGTAGGCGAAGATGCTGTTGTATATCTCTTGTGTCTCAGGATTTTGAAGCCATAACGCTACTTCCAAGTCGTTAAGATCTTCAGCATTTGTCAATGCCATATTGTAAGTAAATTCCAAACGTTGATACTCGCCAGCTTTGATGTTTATTTTGTTTCCTGATTTAGACTCCAACATTTTCATCATGACGTGATGGAATTCTTTTTCGCCGTTAGAGCCTATGTTTTCCACTGTGGTTTTCTCGTTGACAGTTATGAAAGCGAGTACGTTATCTAATCTTACGTAAGACAAGAAGTCGGCGGTGACATGGATTTTATCGCCTTCCAACTTGAAAGCTCCTCTGATGTCGGCGTATGCTGGCTCGTTGAGTCTCTCATCTAACATGTTTTGTGTCAGGTAATTACTGCCTTTGTTTCTTCCATCTAAGAATATGTTAGGAACTCCGACGACATTGTATTCTTGAACTCTGTGTGCTGCTTCGAAGTTGTGATAAGGGTCGCCGGCAGTAGAGAATTTCGTGTAGGTGAACTTGCCTTCGTTGTTGAGCATCAGCGCGTGCATCTGTTCGTTGACAGCTACGCAAGGTCCGCATGTCGAGCTCGAGAAATGTTCTATCATCGGAATTCTTTGCGCTTTGTTGAATGTCACAGAGATGTCTTTCGAAACGTAATTGTTGCTCGTATCTTGGTCTTCTTCTCCGTTTACAGATATTATTTCAACCGAGACTTTATAAGGTTTATTCTTTGCTAAAGCGTTGAAAATCTTATCACTATATTTGAATTGTGCTACCTCAGAATTAGCGATGTTTCTTTCAAAGGTAGCTGTTACAGGACTTTCCCAACCGCTGACATTTATCTTGGCTTCAAATGATTGTATCGGCTTGGTTCCCATATTTTCAACACCAAAAGCTATTTCTCTGTCGCCGGTCTCGATGATATTCGGAATGTTGATGTCGATGATTCTGATGTCGAGTTCTTTTTGTTCATAGATGAGTAAATCGTCGAAAAACCAATTGTCCATCTGGTTTGAAATGCCTTCGTAAAAGAGACAGAACATGACGCTATTTTTGCCCATATCAGCAGTCGTGAACTCTGTCTTTACAGTATAAGTTCCTGTCTTTGTGTAGTCTTGCGACCAGCCGACATTCCAGGTCTCGCCGTCGGTGGAAGTGGCGATTCCAATCTTATGTGTTATCTCGTTGTCTTTGAAATTATCGAAGAAATGTTTGAACGACACTGTTAACTTGCTCACTCCGTTGAGGTTGAAAGCCTTGGTGATGAGTCGTGTCGTTCCTTCAAATATCGGGCTGTAAGAAAGCATAAGCTCCTTGCCATTTCCGTTGGAATATGTCGTCGATGATATTCTCCAGTTCTCACCTCCGACTTCTGATGTCGTCCAGCCTTCAGGTAAGCCCGAACCGTTGAAATTTTCATTAACAAAAGTCGCTCTGCTTTGCGAGAAAACAGTCACCGAAAATAATAATGCAATTGTAAGTAGTAAGGTTTTTTTCATATTTTAAGTCAATAAGTCAATAAGTCAGTGTCAGAGTCAAAATCTTTAGTTTTTAATAAATCTTTTAACGATGTTTCCGTTCTCAGTTTTTATGTTGATGAAATAAATTCCATTTTCCAAATCCTGTACGGACACATTGAATGTGTCCATCGTTGATGTGGACGCATTCGATGCGTCCCTACAACAGAGGCGACCGTAAATGTCGTAAATCGAAACTTCTTCTACACGAATCTCTGTTGCGATAGTCAATTCGTCTTTAACAGGGTTAGGGTAGATGTTGATTGATGATGATAATTCTTCTATGCCTTCCTCAGGAACTTCAGGTTGTTCTGGGTCTTCAGGTTGTTCTGGGTCTTCAGGTTGTTCTGGTTGTTCAGGATCTTCAGGATTATCTGTGTTTTCTGTCTCTGTTACTATGCTGACTCCT
>JAZOCI010000169.1:0-3264 GCA_045596465.1 Bacteroidales bacterium
CCACCATGAGCGCCGCGACCACCGTAAGTATCAACGATAATCTTTCTTCCTGTGAGACCTGTATCGCCATGAGGACCGCCGATAACGAACTTACCTGTCGGATTGACAAAGAGTTTCATATCAGGTTTGAAGAGAAGTTTAACACGTTGAGGCAGAAGTTTCTTCACTCTTGGAATGAGGATAGTTCTCACGTCGTGTTCGATAGCTTTAATCATAGCTTCGTCATCATCAAGAAATTCGTCATGTTGTGTTGAGATGACGATAGTGTCTATACGGAGAGGTTTCCAATTTGGACCATATTCTACCGTAACTTGAGACTTTGCGTCAGGGCGGAGATATTTCATTTTCTTACCTTCGCGACGAATCTGCGAAAGTTCATGTAACAATATGTGTGACAACTCTATTGAAAGAGGCATATAGTCGTCAGTTTCTTTACAAGCGAAACCGAACATCATGCCTTGGTCGCCAGCACCTTGATCTTCGTCTTTCTTACGTTCAACGCCACGGTTGATGTCCTGCGATTGTTCATGAATTGCGGAGATGACGCCACACGACTTGCTATCGAATTGATATTCAGCTTTGTTATAACCGATACGTTCTATAACGCGACGAGCTGTCTTTTGAATATCTACATAACCTGAAGATTTGACTTCGCCTGCTACAACGGTAAGACCTGTTGTCACTAAAGTTTCGCAAGCGACTTTTGATTCTGGATCCTGGCGAAGCATTTCGTCCAAGACTGCGTCTGAAATCTGGTCGGCCACTTTATCTGGATGACCTTCTGATACTGATTCTGAGGTGAAATAGTAACCCATACAAATTAATTTAATTAGTTAGCAAATTATTAAAATAAATTTGCGGAGAGTTTGTGATTGTAAAATGTTAGGAAAAAAACATTGTTTTAGCATTTTTTTCTTGTGGTTGCAATCAATCAAATCTTTCCACGTTTATGACTGCAAAGATACGATAGTTTTTTCAAATAGAGTAAATTTTTCATAGAAAAATATTATTTTTGCAAAACAAAAAAATAAGTATGTCGATAATAGTTCAAAACATTACAAAACAATACGATACGCAATTGGCTCTCAACAATGTTTCATTAGAAATCGGAAAGAGCGAGATTGTCGGATTATTAGGTCCTAACGGAGCTGGCAAATCAACCTTGATGAAGATAATAACATGTTTCATTCCGCCGACCGAAGGAACTGTTTCCGTTGAAGGTTATGACATTTGGGAGCAGTCGATGGAAGTCAGGAAACGCGTCGGATATTTACCGGAACATAATCCTTTATATTTGGATATGTACGTTAGAGAATATTTAGGATTTGTTGCAGGCATACATCACATCACGGGACAAGAAGCGAACAAGCGTATCAACGAGATGATTGAGATAACGGGATTGGGCGTTGAGATGCACAAGAAAATCGGTGCGTTATCGAAAGGTTACAGGCAACGTGTAGGTTTGGCACAGGCGATGATTCACAACCCATCGGTATTGATTTTGGACGAGCCTACATCGGGATTAGATCCTAACCAATTGATTGACATCAGAGGGCTGATTAAAGATTTAGGAAAAGAAAAGACAGTTTTATTATCGACACACATCATGCAGGAAGTAGAGGCACTTTGCGACAGAGTCGTTATTATTAATAAAGGTGTAGTCGTCGCCAACGACAATATCGAGAACCTGACAAAAGAATCCGACAATGTCTTGGTCGTTGAATTTGATGGCAAAGTCACGATGGATATGTTAAAAAATATTGTCGGATTGAAGCAAGCCAAGTCGATAAAAGACAACCACTGGATTTTGGAGCCGAAAGCCGATTTAGACATACGACAAGATCTGATGCGCTGGGCTATTAATAATAATGTGATAATAAAAAGCATGCAGAGGGAAGAAATGAGCATCGAGGAAAGTTTCCAGAGACTTACTAAAGTCTAAAGATGAAAGGCTAAAGATGAAAGTCTAAAGATGAAAGACTAAAGTCTAAAGGTACGAACGTTTTTCCCTTTAGACTTTAGACTTTAGACATTAGACATTAAACATTAGACTTTCAAACTCTAAACTTTTTTTTAAATGGTATTGTTTTATAAGAAAAAAAGTTTTAATTTTGCACCCGTTTTATACAGTAGAAAACAAATGTTGAATTAACAGCATAATTTATTATTAATCAAATGGATACATTAAGTTACAAAACAGTTAGCGTCAACAAGGAAAATGCCAACAAGAAGTGGTATATCGTTGATGCTGAGGGCCAGACTTTAGGAAGATTAGCTTCACAAGTAGCACAGGTCCTTAGAGGTAAGAGGAAGACATGCTTTACTCCCCACAGTGATTGTGGCGACAATGTCATAATTATCAATGCCGAGAAAGTCGTCCTCACCGGCAACAAATTAACAGAAAAGACTTACGTTCACCACACAGGTTATCCTGGCGGTCAAAGATTCAGAACTGTAGAAGAGCAATTGAAGAGAAAGCCAATCGCAGTTCTTGAACATGCTATCAAAGGAATGCTTCCAAAAACAGTTCTTGGAAACGCAATATTCCGCAATTTGTACGTTTATGCAGGTCCTGACCACAAACATCAGGCACAACAACCTATCGAACTTAAAATCAACACCAAATAATTATCATGGAAGTAATCAACGCTTTAGGTAGAAGAAAGACTGCTGTTGCACGTATTTATGTAAAAGCAGGTAACGGAAACATTACGATTAACAAGCGCGACTATAAGGAATATTTCCCAACAAGCATCCTTCACTATGTTGTTGAACAACCTTTAATGTTGACCGAAACTCTCGGACAATTTGACATTAAAGTCAACTTAGACGGTGGTGGTATCAACGGTCAAGCTGAAGCATTACGTTTAGCTATCAGCCGTGCATTGTGCGAAATAAATCCTGAATATCGTCCAATCCTTAAGGCAAAAGGTTTAATGCGTCGTGACCCACGTATGGTCGAGCGTAAGAAACCAGGTCAGCCAAAAGCTCGTAAGAAATTCCAATTCAGCAAACGTTAGTCTATCAAAAGGCAAGCATTTGTGTTTAGCATCCAAATCGTTGAGATCTATTAAGCTACTCATCGATTGCATCAGTGAAAGTAAACATTTAAAAAAATTAACACATGACACAAGTAACATTCGAACAATTATTAGATGCAGGTTGCCACTTCGGTCACTTAAGAAGAAAGTGGAATCCTAACATGGCTCCTTACATCTTCATGGAACGTAATGGTATCCATATCATCGATTTATATAAAACACA
>JAZOCI010000170.1:0-2787 GCA_045596465.1 Bacteroidales bacterium
CTCATGCTTAATGTCGATAAAGGTCCAAAGGTGCGCATCGCGGAAATCGTAATCAATGGTAATGAAGAACTGTCTGATAATCAGGTGCGTAAGGCAATGAAAGAAACCAAGGTAAAAGGTCATTTCGATCCTCTCGATCCACTCGGACCAACAGTGTGCGAAGCGACTTACGACTTCATTACTTTGAAACCTAAAAAAGCTTTCACGACTATCACAAATTATTTCTTCGACAACTATCGTCCTCGTATCTTCAAGAGCTCTAAATATTTAGAAAGTAATTACGAAGACGATAAACTCGCCATAGTCGATAAATATAATCAAAGCGGTTATCGCGACGCCTACATCGTGAGTGATTCTGTGTATAAAATCGACGATAAAAATATCGGTATCGCTATCAATGTTGAAGAAGGTGACAAATATTATTTCCGTAATATTGAATGGGTTGGCAATACGAAATATGATACCGCGACATTGAACAGAGTGCTCGGTATCCATAAAGGCGACGTCTATAACAAAGAGCTTCTACAAACGAATTTGCAGTATAACGAAGGTGGTTACGACATCAGTTCTATCTATATGGACGATGGCTATCTTTTCTTTACTGTTGATCCAGTGGAAGTTAGGGTGGATAATGATTCTATCGACTTGGAGATAAGAATTTTTGAAGGCGACCAGGCTACTATCGGAAAAGTGTCGGTTAAAGGTAATACGAAAACCAATGACCATGTCGTTGTTCGAGAGATGTACACCAAACCAGGTCAGCTTTTCAGCAGAAGCGACGTCATCAGAACGACAAGAGAGTTGGCTGCGTTGGGATATTTCAATGCCGAGACTTTGAATCCAAGCATTCAGCCTGACCCGACAGATGGAACCGTCGATATTGAATATATAGTGGAAGAGACATCGTCAGACCAGATAGAATTATCTGCAGGTTGGGGTTATAACAAGCTTATTCTTACTTTAGGATTGACACTCAATAATTTCTCGTTTAAGAATATGTTTAAAAAAGGAGCGTGGACTCCATTGCCAGGCGGTGACGGTCAGAAATTGTCGTTCAGAGTGCAGACTTACGGAAGAACATATCTTTATTACGGAGCCTCATTTACAGAGCCTTGGCTCGGTGGCAAGAAACCAAATTCGTTTACGGCTTCTATATATCATTCAACATATACTAATGATTATTCAAGATCGAGTGAGAATTTCGCGAGTTTTAAAACAACAGGTATTTCTTTTGGCTTAGGAAAACGCTTGACATGGCCTGATGATTATTTTACTGTTTATCACGGAATTAACTTGATGAGATATAACCTTGATAATTATACTACGGTGTTTGATTTCGGTACTGGCTCAGGTTATTTTAACGTCATCAGTTATAATATCAGCATCGGTCGTAACTCTGTAAGTCAGCCAATTTATCCTCGTTACGGCTCGGAATTGATTATGTCGCTCGAGTTAACGCCTCCATATTCTTCTATAAGCGGTGTTGATTATGAGGAACTTTATCCAGGTGATGGGAATAAAGCAGTTCGCGAAGACCATATGTATCGTTGGGTTGAATTTCATAAATGGAAATTTAAATTAGCTTGGTACACAGAGCTTTATGATAAACTTGTCCTTATGACAAGAGTCAGATTCGGAATTTTGGGCTGTTATAACAAAGACATTGGCGTGACTCCGTTCCAAAGATTCTATCTTGGCGGTGACGGTCTGTCGAACTACAACCTCGATGGTCGTGAAATCATAGGTATGCGTGGTTACGGAAACGAAACGCTTGCACCTTATTATTATAGCAATCCTAATCTCGGTGGTAATATCTTTACAAAATATACTATGGAACTCCGTTATCCTCTATCGCTTAACCCGACGGCAACAATCTATGCACTCGGATTCGTGGAAGCTGGTAACGACTGGTTGGGAATCGAGAATTTCAATCCGTTTGATGTCTATCGTTCGGCAGGTCTCGGCGTACGTATCTATCTGCCGATGTTCGGTATGCTCGGTATCGACTGGGGTTACGGATTCGACGATGTTCCAGGTATGAAAGATGCTAACAAGAGTCAGTTCCACTTCTCTATTGGAGGATCTATTGATTAAGAATGAACAATTTATAATGTACAATGTAGAATGAACAATTAAAATTAAAAAATATGAAAACAAAGAAATCAATTTTATTGCTTGCTGTGATGTTCCTTCTTGGCGTCACAACTATTAATGCTCAACAAAATCAAAGAATTGCATACGTTGATTCGGATTATATCTTGGAAAATATTCCTGAATATGGCGATGCTCAGGAAGAGATAAATCAGCTTTCAAAAAAATGGGAGAAAGAGATAACAGCTCTTTTCCAAGAAGCTCAGGAGTTAGATCGTGAATATCAGGCTGAGTCGGTGCTTCTTTCAGAAGATCAAAAAAGAAAGAAAAAAGAAGCTATAACTGCCAAACGTCAGGAAGCTGAAAACTTGAGAATGCAATATTACGGACCAGAAGGCGAGCTCTTTACAAAGAGAACAGAGCTTATCCAACCAATTCAAGAGAAAGTCTATAACGCTATAAATCAAGTGGCTTTGACAAAAAATTACGCTTTTGTGTTCGATAAGGCAGCTGGAACATCAATGCTTTATTGTAATGAAAAGAATGACATCAGCGATGAAGTCCTCGATGAAATCGGCAATGTGATGCAGACTGTACGCCGTGAAGATAGGAAGAAGAATTAACAATGTACAATTAACAATGTACAATGATTTGTTGAATATATTACGGAATTTCATGAAAGTTTACAATTAATAG
>JAZOCI010000171.1:0-2380 GCA_045596465.1 Bacteroidales bacterium
GTGAATAATGACATTCTCAACGACCGTAACAACGGCTATGTTCCTGAGGATTATGTTGAGATTGCGAGAAAGATTGCCGACGCCGACCGTCTCGTTATTGCAGCTCCTTTCTGGGACATGAGTTTCCCGAGTGCGCTGAAAGTCTTTTTCGAGAACATGTCGCTGTTCAACGTCACATTTGGCAGCAACGAGAAAGAATGTTATGGCTTATGTAAGGCTGAGAAAGTGTTGTATATCACCACGCGAGGCATGGACATCAGCACCGGTGACGAATTGGAGCAGGCAACACCTTACATCAAGGCACTCAGTAAGTTATGGGGCTTAGGCGAGTTGTTTGTCATCTCTGCCCAGAACATGGATTACAGCACAGAGGAAGAGAAATCCGACAAAATCAGAAAAGCTATAGACGAAGGATTGAGACTCTGCGAGGAGTTTTGATTATGAGATGAGATAATATATTTAGATTTTAGACACTTTTATCTTTGCAATAAACAAATTTCTTTATCATGAACAAACAAGAATACATTCAAGCCAACAGAGATTGGTTAAAGGCTAAGGCTCAGGAGGATGGCGTCAAGGCTCTTCCTCACGGAATATATTACAAGGTTATCAGCGAAGGGAGAAACGACGGCATACATCCATCGCCACGCAGTGTGGTCACGGCACATTACACTGGCTGGACTATCGACGGCAAGGTATTCGACAGCAGCCGCGACGAGAAAGTCCCTATCGCATTCCGTCTTAATGAGTTAATAGAAGGCTGGATCATCGCGATGCAGCAGATGTGCGTCGGCGACAAGTGGGAGATATATCTTCCTGCCGAGATGGCTTACGGCAACTATTCGCAACCGGGAATCCCTGGCGGCTCGACGCTTATATTCGAGATAGAACTGTTCGGGATAGCGTGAGGATGTTTTTTATCTCCTCGTATTGCAAGTTATCTGCGAGGATATTTTTTGGAAACTAACAATACTTTTCCAATGTGCTTTTATTTTAACAATTTTCTGTTATTACAGTTTTCCAGAATATTCATTTGATGAATTGCGATTTTATTGAGCTTTTCGAGTCGTTCACTTTGAGGCACATTCTCATTAATCATGACAGAATTGATATTCTCCATATTTGAAATACAGATAAGTTCATTTACAGTAGCATAATCTCGGATATTTCCATTTAGGTTTGGATTGCTTTCGCGCCATTCTTTTGCTGTCATTCCAAATATCGCAACGTTCAGCACATCTGCTTCTTCTGCATATATCGTATTTTTCTGAGACATACTGACTTCTGTTGGGACAAGCTTATTTCTTACAGCATCAGTGTGAATGTGATAATTTATTCTTGCCAATTCTCGTTTCGCCGACCATCCAATTTTATTTTGTTCTTCTTGCTTCAATCTTTGAAACTCTTTAACAATATATAATTCAAACTCTACAGAAATCCAACTTGCGAACTTAAATGCTATATCCTTATGTGCGTAAGTTCCTCCATATCGTCCTGATTTGGAAATAATGCCTATAGCATTCGTAGTCTTCACCCATTTCTGAGGAGATAAGGTGAAAGCATTTAGTCCCGCTTGTTTTCTAAACCCCTCGAATTCGAGTGGTTTAAAATCTTGGTTATACAAACTCTCCCAAATACCTAAATATTCAACGGTATTCCTATTTCTCATCCAGTTAGATATAACAGCTATCGGATCATCGCTTTTGTATTTGGCAATATCCGTCAGAGAAATGTAGTCATCCTCGTTTATGGAAACTATTGTAATGTTCGTGTTGTCAACTATTATTTCTTTCTTTATCATAAATCCTGTGTTTAAAGTTACTTTGCAAAAGTATAAAGAAAAATCTTCACTTCTACAATTTTAACATTTTTTAACTTTTGTGTTCCTAAATAGAAAGTTAACGGGCGAAAGTACATAATGACTCGACTCTGATATTCGAGATAGAGCTGTTCGGGATAGCGTGAAAGTCGTAAATTGAGTTAGCGGACTTGGTACGGACTTGGTACGGAGCATGTACGGAATTAGTTCCCACTAATTAGCGTGATTTATTAAACTATAGATTTCACAGATTGACACAGATTATTTTATCCACGAATGGGCGTGAATTATACGCTAATGAATTTTATCTCCACGTATTGCAAGTTATCTGCGCATATCTTTTCCGAGCTTGTCTCGAATGTGATACGAAAGAGGTTAAACCACAGATAAAGTCGGAGGCCAAGCGGTCTTAGGAAGACAACCACTGGATTCAACTCCTTGGCTCACAGAACGACATGGCTACGATCCGACTTATTTTATCTCCACGTATTGCAAGTTATCTGCGCATATCTTTTCCGAGCTTGTCTCGAATGTGATACGAAAGAGGTTAAACCACAGATA
>JAZOCI010000172.1:0-3077 GCA_045596465.1 Bacteroidales bacterium
TTCATCTCACCGAGAATTGATGCGCGGATGAAATAAGACGTACGTCCGTACGTCTCTACGGGAGATTCTTGTGGACAAAGTCTGTTGTCCGTTGTCTGTTGTCCGTTGTCAAAAGATATTTCAAACTCCTCCACCACAAATTCCGTATCGCCCCATTGCGATAATTTATTTTTGATATTTTCTAACGCCTTCTCCGCATTATTAGCGATTTCTTTCTCGGTAGATAAATATGTCGTAATATATTCTGAATCTGTATCATGTAATTTCGCTGATAAGGCAAATCCGTCTTCTGTATCAGTAAATATCAAGTCTATTTTCATCTTTCTGTTACCTTGCGATTTCTCGACTTCTTTTTGCCAGACCAAATCCGAATTTCTGAAAATCTTGCTTCCCTCAATCTTAAATCGCGTTGCCTTGGAAATGTCAGAATTGCTCGTAACAGTCTGACGCTGAATCTTTGGACCTTTAGACGCGTCTCTACTGACGGCGTTAACATTAAATCCCAAAAGATTATTTTCTCTATCCAAGAAACAAAGTCCGTCGCCATTATGAAGCGTTTTTCCTGTCTTGATAGTCACTGACTTATTCTTGACTTTTTCTATCGTTCCGAGATATTCTCCCATCGACTTAGGCGAATATGGAGCGTCGATATATTTTTGTCTTCCGTGGATGAAATAGTCGGTGAAGCCTCTTGAAAACGATTTCTCAGGATTCGGGTAAAAAGTAGGATTGCTCTCGCCGCGTGAGCTTCTGCAAATATCGTCGCGACCTTCAATGATTTCATCGATTGTCTTTCTGTAAAAGGCAGTCACGTTTTTCACATAATCTATGTCTTTCAACCTGCCTTCGATTTTGAAAGAAGAGATTCCTGCATCGATGAGCTCTTCTATGTTTTTAGAGTTATTCAAATCTCTTAAAGAAAGAAGATGTCTGTTGGTAACCAAGCGCTTGCCTTCAGCATTTTCGAGATTCCAGCTGAGACGGCAAGGCTGAGCGCAGGCTCCTCTGTTAGCGGAACGACCTCCGATGACGTGACTTAGATAACATTGTCCGCTATACGAGACGCACAAAGCACCATGAACGAAATATTCCAACGGAACTGTCGTCTTAGAACGAATGTCTTTTATCTGTTCGATGCTTAATTCTCTCGCCAAAACGACTTGAGAAAATCCTACGTCTTCCAAGAACTTAACCTTCTCTGCATCAATATTATGACATTGAGTCGAAGCGTGAAGTGCGATAGGAGGCATATCCATATTCAGCAGCGCCATATCTTGAACTATGAGCGCATCGACACCAGCGTTCCAGCAGTCGTAAGCGAGCTTGCGAGCGTCTTCTAACTCATTGTCGAACAAGAGAGTATTCATCGTGACATATACTTTAGCATCGAAGAGAGCCGCGTGCTTGCAGAGAGATTCAATATCATTTATGTTGTTGCCTACTTTCTCTCTCGCCCCGAAACTCGGACCTCCAATATACACAGCATCAGCGCCATGATTGATAGCCGCGATGCCTACTTCAAGATTCTTCGCCGGCGATAAAAGCTCAATTTTTTTCATAAAGGAAATGTTTGTTGCAAAGATAGAAAAAAGGCTAAAGTCAAAAGTCTAATGACTAAAGATTTTTTGGCAATGAGCTTTGAGCAACAACTATAGAGACATATCAACGACACAGAAAATAATAAACGAGATGTCGTTGCTGCATATCAAGTGATATAACGATTTCTTAAAGATGAATCAAAATATATTTATTTTATCTCTTGATTTATAACTCATTATAAAGATATTTTTAAAATTGTAAGATACAAGTCGCATTTTTTAAAAAAATTGTAAGATGTAAGTTGCAAATTTTATTATCTTTGCGCTTATAAATTAAAAATCACTGTGTTATGAATGCTTTGAAAAATGTGTTTTTGAAGGAAATAAAATTGGTTTCAACAAAATATGTAAGATATTTGCATGATGAAATTGAATGGAAGTCAAGGTTGATAGCGATTCTTGGTGCTCGTGGTGTCGGAAAATCAACACTTGTTTTACAGCATATCAAATTGCATGAAGACATTGACACGACATTATATGTTTCTGCCGATAACATTTATTTTTCAGTTCACTCCTTGTTGGATTTAGCAAATGAATTTTACAATTTAGGAGGAAAAGCATTGTATATTGATGAGATTCATAAGTATAAGAATTGGTCTCAGGAAATAAAAAACATCTATGATTCCTTCCCTGACTTGAAAATCGTATATACAGGTTCTTCGATTCTCGAACTCGAAAAAGGCGGGGCGGATTTGTCACGTCGTAAATTAGAGTACAGATTACCAGGTCTTTCGTTTAGGGAATATCTTATGATTTCACGTGATATCAATGTGAGAACTCATTCTTTACAAGATTTATTGACACACAAAGTCGAGTTCCCTTATACTGAATATAAGCCCTTAGCTTTATTTAAAGAATATATGAAAGAAGGATATTATCCTTTCTTTGATGATTATGGATATTATATGAGATTATCTTCGATTGTAAATCAGATACTTGAAAATGATATAAAAGATTTTGCGGAGATGACAGTCTCAACAGCTCGTGCGTTGAAGAAATTGATGTATATAATAGCTCAATCTGTTCCGTTTAAACCTAATTATAGTAAGATTTCCAAAGATATAGATGTCAATAGAAAATTAGTTTCCGACCTAATGATATATCTTGAAAAGGCTCAGCTTATCAATATTTTACGTGACAATTCATTTGGAATAAGTTCTCTCGGTAAAGTCGAGAAGATCTATCTCAACAATACAAACTTGTCGTACGCTTTGGTTGGAGATATGACAGATATTGGCAATGCGAGAGAGACAGTGTTTTTATCATTGTTAAATCCAATATACGATATAACATCTTCTCCATACTCTGATTTTATAGTGGATAAAAAATATACTTTTGAATTGGGAGGTAAAAACAAGAAACATAAACAGATAAAGGATGTTAAAGATTCATATCTCGTAAAAGACGACATCGAATACGGTTCTGCTAATATCGTCCCATTATGGGCTTTCGGTCTGCTTTATTAGCTTTGACTTTTGA